>JAOUDB010000339.1 GCA_029859485.1 Desulfuromonadales bacterium
GCTCGACGTTCTATTCCTTGATGCCCTTGTGATCTACTGCTACGAAGAGTGTCACGACCAACGACAGCCCAGGCATCAGAGCGTTTAAAGCTGGTCAACCTACCAGAGGTCAACAAGGTATCCAGCATTTGTGGTTTAACCATATCGAACTTGCCATCATCATACATAACCCGTATAAGCATGCTTCTCTCCTCTATATTTCAGATCTAAAACTACAGACACAAATGACAAAAACCACTGGTCAGCAATTAAGCCGACAACAGCGGTTCATATTCTCTTTATATAAAATACTACAAGCCTGTTAATCATTTCCATCCCCCATAGAACACATCAAATAAGACACTGTCAATCTACTCGTAGATGACTTGCAAGTAAAGGTTTCCTTATTATTTATCTCGTATTGTTTTGAACCCTTCCGCTGATAAGAGATGTAAAATTCTCGCTAACTCTGATAAAGAAGAAAATGGCAACAACTCCCCCTGGCGAACTCAACCAAATCTGACACCCACTGTCAGATCAAAGCTGACCGAAAGTCACCCCCACCCTTCAACCCTGTTCAATATGCTTTTGACTTCGAATGTTTCTTAGAAAGACAACAACAGCCGCTGCACCAATCCACAAAGTAGAACTTTCCCCTTTATATAACCTCGTCCCTTCGCTATCCTTGCACCATGCGAACAATTCTCAGCACACTCCACAGCAAGTTCATTCATAACAGCCTCGCCCTGCCCTGTCTCGCAGCCTATTGCGGAGATGATTGCGGCGATTTCCTGATCCGTGAATTCACCGTCCACGAACCGCGCGAATCAATTCTCTCCCAGATTTTGAATGAGACCCCGGAGGTAGTCGCCTTTTCCGTCTATCTCTGGAACCGACGCGAAACCCTCGATCTAGTCGACGCCTTGTGCGTTGCCCAGCCCGAGTTACGCATCATTCTGGGCGGCCCTGAAGTCTCTTTTGAAGGTGAGGAAATCTTTACTCGTCACCCCGGCATTACGGCGTTGATTCGCGGTGAAGGGGAAGAACCCTTGCGTGCATTGCTATCTGCCTGGCAACAGGGACAACAACCAGGGGTGGTTCCAAGAACAGTTCTGCGTGTTGGAGAAGAGCTCAACACTGGGCCAGACAGCCCGCCGTTGAAAGAACTCGACACGGTCCCTTCACCCTTCCGGTCAGGGTTGGTGGATATGGCGCGCGGCTTTGTATATTACGAGACCAGTCGCGGTTGCCCCTTTCACTGCAGCTTCTGTTTAAGCGCCAGAGACAACCTCCTTCGCTCCTACTCGATGGAGCGCATTAAGAGCGACCTGCTCTTGCTTATGCAGAAAGGCGTTGCCAAGATCAAACTGGTCGACCGCACCTTCAACTTCGACGCCAGTCGCGCCAGGGAGATTTTCAGCTTCATCCTTGAACACAACCGGTCGACGCATTTCCATTTTGAAATCGCCGGACACCTGCTCGACGAAGCGACTCTCGAGCTTTTAGAAAAAGTTCCGGAAGAGATGTTCCAGTTTGAGATCGGTGTGCAATCGACCTTGGAGAGTACCCTCGATGCGATCGGTCGCAAGGTCAACATGAAGAAACTCGAGGAGAATATTCGGTCCCTTCGCAAAAGCAACCGGATTCACATGCACCTCGACCTGGTGGCCGGCCTGCCCGGTGACAACTACAACAGCTTTCTCAAATCGATTGACCGGGTGGCCACCCTCGCCCCCCACCACCTGCAAATCGAACCGGTCAAGCTGCTACCCGGCTCACCGTTGCGCGATCAGGCCGAAGAGCTTAAGATTCGCTTCGACCCGAACCCGCCCTACACGATTCTGGTCAGCCCTGAGTTCTCCTATGCCGAGTTGCAGCAACTCCAGGAGATCAGTCGGCTTCTTGACCTGACCTACAACAGCGGTCATTTTTCGAGCTTTATACGGGAGTTAAGCGACGCAACCGGCTCCTTTGCCATGGGGCTGGAATGGCTGGCTGGAGAGTGGCGCAAACGCGAGCTGTTCCGTTTCCCCTTAAACCGCCAGTCACTTTTTCAGAACCTTTATGAGATCGTCAGGGGACACGACAAAGGGACGTCTCAAGCACGACTTATTGAAAGCCTTGCCTACGACTACGCCCGCTGCGAGCGCGTCGTCACCAACCGTATCCCGGAGTTTTTCGACACCGCCCTCGAACCTGAGGAAGAGCTATGGGTGCGTACAAGGGTTCAGGAGAAGACCGAAGCGGTCAAAGGTCAGGGGATCAAGCTGCAATATTTTGCCGCGGCCTTCTCCACCATTCACACTCCGGGACAAAGAACTGTTCACCTCTTCTGCTATCACACAGGGGCCGGGCGAAAAATGCAGGTTGAGGAATATCGTTACAGCGATTAAAGGATAAGGTACAAGAATGTCAGACCAACCGACAGAAATCGAACAGAAGATGGTTGAGTTTGCCACCAAGACGGCGCAGACGATCCAGAATCAGGCCGGGCAGATTCAGGCCTTAAGCCATGTTCTGCTGATAGCGCTGACGGTTGTCAGTGAACAGAACGAGACGTTCAAAAATGATTTTGTCACACGGATCGGGCTGGTGCGCGATCAACTCTCGGACCGTCAGGTTGATCAGTTCACCAAGGAGTATTTTGAGGAGCTGGTGCGTTTCCTGGAAGCCCCCTACACGTACTCCTCTGCGGAAGAGGCTGACGATAAACCGGGGTGGTTTAAAGGGATTATTTCTGGTGGCAAGCCTTCTGCCGGGGACGACAAAGAGTAGAATATTTAACGCAAAGGCGCAAAGGGAATATCATGTAAAAACAATAATTCTCTTTGCGCCTTTATTCGCTTTTCTTAGCATCTTTGCGTTAATCTTTTAAGCTTAGATCAAATCTCTTCCAACTGCACAATCATCCCACCGATAAAACGCGGGTCGATATCTTCAAAGCCGATCGAGCAGAACTCTTCTTCCCAGATATCCAGACAGTAGGTCGCAAAGTCACTGCCACCATCCATCAATGAACCAAGCCACTTAACCGTCTCTTCCCGCAGACGCGGATTGAGCACACCCGACTGGGAGACCATGCCGTGCAGACCGGCCAGCTCTTCCTCGGCGATCGGCAGCGGCTGGAAATCACGCCCCATCAGTTTGTTGGCCAGCGAGGTCAGGAAGAAGTTCACCAGGGTGATGTCATCCACATTATCCGGCTGGCAACCGGAGAGATCGATCACCTTTGGATCGGGCATCGGGAAGTGCAGGACGTCTTCAAAGAGCTGACGCTGGAGCTCCATCCTGCCCAGCCACTGTTCCACCATGCCGATTTCAGCAAGGCTGGCAAAGAGGCGAGTGCCACCCTGAGTCGAATCGGCGACACCTTCGAAGAAGAGCGGTGGAAACTGGTGTAGAGCGCTGAGGCAAGCGCGTGCGTTGTGATCAAGATAAGGGGCAACGGAAGACTTGCCCACAAGGTCGCCGCGACGCTTCAACCTTAAGGTCAAGCTGAAGCCAAGCCGAAACAGGTCTTCGCAGTAGCAATCGGTCATACAGGTTCTGGCTTCAGCAACATCGGTACCGGCCAGCCATTCTAGGCCCAGGTTGAGGTAAGCATCGACCTTGGCGACCACATTGGCCACCTGCTCGACATCACCCATATCGATGCGATCGGCAAGGATCACCTTGTTAACCACGTTGGCCATCTCCCAGGCCAAACCTTCATCGATTCCGTCAGCCAGAACCTCGGCCAACAAACCTTTAGGTCGCGCCAGCGTCATGGTAAAGCCGGGAGCACTGACCTCACTCGTACCGGGAGCCAGCTTGACCGGGCGATCTTCACGATAGTCTTCGGGATCGAGCCAGGCGTAAACTTTTTGCGCCGTGAAAGGTTCCGGGATACCCATGTCCAACAAACGTCCGGTGCGTTGCTGATAAACACTCTCCACGATCAGCCCCATGGTTTCCGAACGAACCGCCTCCA
>JAOUDB010000340.1 GCA_029859485.1 Desulfuromonadales bacterium
GGGTTTATAACGCCAAGGTCAAACGTTACGATTATAACCCGGAGCTGTCACGTTCCCTGTTTGCTGAGGCGGGTTGGGTTGATAGTGATGACGACGGTGTGCTGGACAAGGACGGTGAAAGACTGGCCTTTACCATTGTCACGAACCAGGGGAATGATTTACGTTCAAAAACCGCTGAAATCATTCAACGTCGCCTCAAAGAGGTCGGCGTCAGTGTCGAAATTCGCGTCGTCGAGTGGGCGACGTTCCTGAAGGAATTCATCTTCCCGGGGAATTTCGATGCCACAATTCTCGGGTGGAGTGGCGGACCGGAGCCTGATCAGTATAATATCTGGCATTCAAGTAAAACAGCGCCGCGCGAGCTCAACTTCGTCAAGTTCAGTAACCAGGAAGTCGATGGATTGCTGGAGACGGGGAGGAGGACCTTCGATCAGGAAGAGCGTAAGCTAATCTACGATCGTTTCCAGGAGATTCTTGCTGAGGAGCAGCCTTATACTTTTCTTTATGTGGGCGAGGCTTTGCCGGCCGTTGCCAATCGTATCCGCGGTATAGAGCCTTCTCCTGCGGGGATCAGCCATAACTTTAATTATTGGTGGGTGCCCAAAAGCGAACAGAAGTATACTCGTTAGGGATAAACATCTGTACGAGGAACGTGGTGCGAGGTACGCGAAAGTCAAAGGCTTCAGGGTCCACTCGAACCTCGTCCCTCGTACCTCTTACCAATTGTAGAATGTTTGATTTCAGGAGAAGAGAACAACTCTAAAGCCATGCTCATTTATCTCACTAAAAGGCTGTTTATGATGATCCCCCTGCTGATCGGCATCACGCTGATCAGCTTCGTGGTTATCCATCTGGCGCCAGGCGAGCCGACCGACATGCAGACTGATCTCAACCCTAAATCCAGCGTTGAGATGCGTGATCGGTTGCGAGAGCGTTATAACCTCGATAAACCTCTTTATGTGCAATACGGACTCTGGTTGAAGCAGGTCGCAACGCTCGACTTCGGTGAGTCTTTCGCCCAGGACCATCGTCCTGTGCTGGAAAAGGTCGGAGAGCGCATGCCGATCACCATTCTTATCAATGTTCTCTCAATAGCGGTCATCCTGGCGGTTGCGGTGCCGATAGGGATCCTCTCTGCCGTGCGTCGCAACAGCATGTTTGATCGCGGTACGACGGTGTTTGTTTTTCTTGGATTTGCCATGCCTTCTTTCTGGCTGGCGCTGCTCCTCATGGATTACCTGGGAGTTCGGTTAGGGCTCTTCCCGGTCGCAGGGCTCAAATCGATCGGCTACGATTACATGAGCTCCGGCAGGCAGGTCTGGGATATGGCTCACCACCTGATCTTGCCCGTGTTTGTTTCAGCGTTCGGTGGCCTGGCCGGCTTCTCCCGTTATATGCGCTCCAACATGCTTGAAGTGATTCGTCAGGATTATATCTTGACTGCCCGTGCCAAGGGTTTGTCGGAAAGGGTTGTTATCTACAAGCATGCCTTGCGCAACGCCCTGTTGCCGGTCATCACAATCCTCGGTCTTTCCGTGCCAGGCCTGATCGGCGGCAGTGTTATCTTCGAAACCATCTTCGCCATTCCCGGTATGGGTAAGCTTTTCTACGATGGCGTCCTGATGCGTGACTACCCCTTGATTATGGGGATCCTGGTGATTGGCGCCGTGCTTACCCTGATTGGCAACCTGCTGGCAGATATCAGTTATGCCCTGGCTGACCCACGAATTCGCAAGGGCTGAGCGACTTGATTTATCTTTCTGGAAGCACGCGAGTTTTTTTGTTGACAAAGATAACCACAAAACCCACAAACCCTTTGCCCCACAGCACACTCCTGACTGTGGTTTTTTTTGTCCAATTTCTGTGGCTTTAAATTATCGGCTGCTAGATTCAGCTTGCAGCCTACCTTGTTCTGTATCCACTCCGAAAAGGAGCACGATCCCAACAACAAAAAAGCCGGCCAACGCAAGAATGGCGATTCGATTTGAGCCGGTCAACTCGATAAGAAGGGCAAAGGTGAGAGGGCCAAAAATAGAAGCAAACTTTGAACTGATTGCATAGAAACCAAAGAATTCAGCGCTTCGAGATTTAGGCACCATGCTTGAGAAAAGTGAACGACTGAGAGCCTGGCTACCTCCAAGAACAATTGCTACAGCGAAGCCGAGAAGCCAGAATTCTGTGGTACTCTTCATGATTGAAGCGTAGACAGTGATCGCAGTGAAGAGCATGAGGCTGATCAGTATGGCCTGCTTGGTGTTCAAATGACTGGCCAAGCGTGAGAAAAGAAGAGCTCCGGGCATAGCCACAAACTGGATCATCAGAAAACAACCGAGAATCGTTCCTGTCCCTAAACCGAGTTCTTCACGGGCGAAGATGGCTGAGACAGCGATGATGGTCTGGATGCCGTCATTGTAAAGCAGGAAAGCGATCAGAAAACGGCCAAGATGTTTATACTGACGCAGGTCGGCGAAAGTTTTCAGGTAATCACGTGGAGTGCGCAGTGCATGACGTGCGTGTGAAGTGACAGGTACACTTTTCAACCAGCTGAAGGCGGGCAGGGCAAAAGCTAGCCACCAGACACCGGTGAGAAGAAAGCCTAACCGGGTCGCGCTGCCCTGGTCAGCTATGCCGAACCAGACATGTTTCTGGATCATCAGAAAGACGATCAGCAGCATCAAACCACCGCCAATGTAGCCGAGCGCGAACCCACGCGCTGAAAGTTTATCAGCTTCTTGACCCGTGGCCAGGTCGGGGAGGTAGGCGTTATAAAAGATGTTGCCGGCTGCGAAGCCGATATTGGCGAGGATAAAAAGAATTGCGGCGAGAAGATACTGTCCTGGACCGGCAAAGAAGAGCCCGCAGGTGGCAAACGAACCGAGTAGACAAAAGATGATCAGCAGGCGCCTTCGCCAGCCCCTTCGGTCGGCCAGATTACCGAGTCCGGGGGCCGTTATGGCAACGGCAGCCATAGAAAACGAGACGATATAGCCCCAGAGCGCTGTTGCCGGTATTGTCTGGGAACTCCAGAAAAGGTTCGCTCCCTGGTCAGGGACAAGGCTTGCAAAATAAACCGGCAGGACCGCGGCCAGAACCACCGTGGCAAATGCCGAGTTGGCCCAGTCGTAGAGACACCAGCCGAGTTTTGCTTTCTGTTCGCTCTGTTGGTTCAAGCGTTCAATCCTTTTTAAGGCGGAACGAGGAACGCGGCATGTGGTACGAGGAAACCAGAGTATATGTTTAAGGCGCTGAGTTTGTCTATTTCTGCGGAGAAATTTCTAACGGGTTAACGCAAAGTCGCAAAGATTTTAAGAACTGTTGGCAAATACCAATCTTTGATTGCAAGTAAAGAGTTTACTCTGCGTTACGTTAAAGGTTTTAATCGCATTCCTCGTCCCCCGTCCCTCGTCCCGAGATCGTACGATAAGCACAACCCTCAGGCAGCCAGTCGGCGTTACGAACAACCTCCGGGTTCAGCTTGACGCAACCTTCTCCGACTTCGAGGCGTTTGTCGTAAACGCGACATTCTCGACTGATGATGTCGAGATGTCGGCAGGGTGTCTTCGTTGTAAAGAACCGGCCTTTAGGGTCGACTGATTTTTCAAAACAGCAGAGCCCACAACGATGGCAAGACTCTTCCCACGTTATCATTGCTGTGGCAGAACGAGCAGGATATGTTCCTGATAGCGGACAACCTGGACTGGCCCCGCGCCATCAATGAGTTCCCAGAAAAGGTCCGAGGTCGGGTGGCTTTTGTTGCTGATGGCGTCTTTCTCTTGATTCTGCCAGATCTTGGCCAACTCCAGGGCCCGCTGAGGATTCTGACGACCGAAGCTGACAGCCAGGAAGGCGGGGCTCTGGTCTGTTCCATAAGGGTCGAGGGGTTGACGCAGGGAGACCAGGATAGGGCCATTACTCAGCTGGTCCTGTAAGGCGAGAC
>JAOUDB010000031.1 GCA_029859485.1 Desulfuromonadales bacterium
GTCAGCTCGGCCATCAGGAAGCCGCCGGCGCCCATAACCGGAGGCAGGAACATGCCGCCGATTGATGCAGATGGCTCGATGGCTCCGGCAACGTGCGGCCTGAAGCCGGCCCGTTTCATCAGCGGTATGGTAAAGGCTCCTGTGGAAACTGTATTGGCTATAGCGCTGCCGGAAACCGAACCAAAGAAAGCAGAGGCAATAACGGCAACCTTTGCCGGACCACCGGTGCTGCGACCGGCCAATGCCAGGGGGAAGTCTATGAAGAACTTGCCCGCGCCCGATTTGTGCAGAAAGGCACCGAAGAAGATAAACAGAATGACATAGGTTGCCAAAACGTTGGCCATGACCCCGAACACCCCGTTGGTTGTCAGGTAAAGTGCGGTACACAGACGCTCAATGCCGAAGCCACGATGGGCGATAATTTCCGGGAAAATGGGCCCAAGATAACCGTAGATAAACATGCCGAGGCCAACAAAAGTCATCGACCAGCCAAGAACTCGTCGGCAGACCTCAAGTGAAAGGACGATTCCGACGATGCTGATCATGGCATCGAGATGAGTCTCTGCGCCGGCCCGGTAATTGAGAACTTCAAATTCATGGATCCAGTAGTAGACTACGCCCGCCGCTGTCAAAGCGTAAAGGATGTCAGAAAGAGTTGGATTGTTTGGCCATTTCTTCATGAGGACGCTGTCGATAAAGGTTGCGCTTGCTCCAATGACGGCACCTCCCAACAGAATAGCGCCTATCAAGCCCATATTGACATTTACTAACTCAGCATGGAATGCATCAATCGATTCAAAAAAACCAAGCCCTGCAATTGCGGCAGAAATGATGCTGCCTATGATCAAAGAAAGCGGAATGCGCATTCGCGTCGTGCCTGCAGGGTAAAGCAGGAAGACCAACACATAGGTAACAAAAACATAGACCCCGCGATGATACTGGGTCCCAACAGCGGCTAAACCTGCCGTGTAAAAATAGAATAGAACCATGCCACCGCCGAGCATTGCAACCAGCCATTTAAAGATGCCGGTTGGTGAACGGTAGGACTTGGAATCCTTTTCCATTAATTTTTTTAATTTTTCCTGCTCTGCGGGAGAGAGGTCTTTTAAATCTTCCTGAAGTTCTATAGCCATTCTGCGTACCTGCCTGGTTAGAGATGTGTGTCGCTGCTGATTTTGTAGAAAGTGTCACAGAGTGCAGAAGCGGGGCCGAATGGCCCCGCTTCGCGAACTAAAAGAAATATTTGAACCTTATTGACCCATTTGATCCGCGGTCAATGTGAGCCCTTGCTCTTTCCAGAACTTCTGTGCGCCGGCATGTACCGGAGTCACGATGCCTGTAAGGGCGCCTTTAACCGACATAGCTTTGGCTGTGCTCTTAACTTTAACCATGTAGGAGAGACCTTCTTTGGTGTAGATGTTTGCCAGGGCATTGTAGACATGCTCAGGGGCAACGTCTTTGTTGGCAACCCAAAGAGCAGAATCCTGGAATGACATAACATCATAATCAACGCCACTGTAAGTGCCTGCGGGAATAGTAATCGGTGCGTAGAAGGGATACGCCTCAAAGGCGCCACCTTTTTCGCCTGTTTCCCAAGTAGAAAGGATCTTGATCTTGTTGCTGGCTGCAGCCTGAATAACTGAGCTGTTAGGGAACCCGGCAAAAACCCACATGGCGTCGATCAGGCCATCGCCGATCGCTGCAGCAGCTTTGCTGTAGCCGATGTACTCAATATTCATGTTGTCCCACAGACCAATGGCACCAAAGAAGCGCTGTGCGGCAGCAGCTGCACCTGAGCCAGCGCCGCCAACAGCGATGCGCTTGCCTTTGAGGTCAGCAATCGAGTTGATGCCACTCTTCTCGAGAACGATCAGGTGAGCAGGAGCACCATAGAGGAAAGCCATAGCATGGATGTTGGGATACTTGTTGGTGTCATTCGTCAGGCGGCCATTGCGGGCAAGGTAGGTGTCGCCAGAGTAGGCGATGCCAAAGTCAATTTCACCTGAGTTGACGCGACGAGCGTTCTCAACGGAACCGGCAGAAGCCATGTTGGACACTTCAACATTGTCCAGCATTTTAGAGAGACGGGAAGCGATACCGTTTGAGAAGTACTGGAAGGTGCCGCCTTCGGGACCACCGCCGAAGCCGAGACGGGTTTTTTCTGCGAGGACCGTGGTGGGCAGTGCAAATGCTGCGACCAGTGCGACTGCACTGACCAAAGAGAGTACTTTTTTCATGCTGTTTTGCCTCCTATAATGGGGTTAGTGAAACAAGGGTGAATGCCACTTTCAATTGATGTTTATTAAACACCTTAACGCAAGGAAGGTGCCATTCTTAAAAAACTGTTTGCAACTTATACATTTAAGCACTAAAGAAGCGGTTTTGCAAGCTCCTGTATGGTTTTGGTCGTGTTGTTTGCATGTTTCGGTGTGGCTAATCTTGACCTTATGTGGCGGATATTGACCAGATGTGGGTGCTGCTGAAATATGAGTTAAAACGCTTTTTTGTATTTGCTTGTTTGTGTATGAAAAATATGGTTGGAACGGTTGAGTTTGTTCTCAGCGGGAGCTGTGGATCTTTATCTTCCTGTCTGTGAGCGCTAGAGATTAAGATATTGTGTATTAGGACTTTCACCACTGAGACATTTGATACTTTAAGGAGTCTAGACGCTTGATCTGCTTGACTGTTGATCTTGTGGTTGGTATTGGTCAGGGACGTTTCAAGTTTGCAGGCTAATGCAGGTTGTCGTTGATTCTAAACGCTGGATAGGACTGATTCATGAAGAAGGTTGTTCACGCACCGGCAAAGATTAACCTGTGCCTGCATGTTACGGGTCGCCGCGAAGATGGTTACCACGACCTGGCGACACTGATGCAGAGGGTTGCCATCCAGGATCGTCTGGAAATTGCCATCTCCAGTGGGACTGAGATAACAGTTTGCTGTCCACGGCTAGTTCTCTCTCCAGGAGTTGAAAATATCGCTGCGCGAGCTGCACGTCTTTTTCTCTCTTATATAGGAGAGGAGTGCAGTGTAGCAGTGCGGATTGATAAAACGATTCCTGCTGCGGCCGGGATGGGTGGCGGTTCCTCAAACGCTGCATCGGTTCTCTTGGCACTGAATGATATGTTGGATGTGAGCCTCTCGCAGAGCGAATTGATAAGTATCGGTGTGACGATCGGAGCAGACGTTCCCTTTTTTCTTTATGATCAGTCTTCCGCCTGGGCCACTGGCGTTGGCGATAGGTTGCATCCCTGGCCCGGATTGCCGCCAACTACGTTTGTTTTGGTGAATCCTGGTATAGAAGTTTCGACAGCATGGGTTTTCAAAACTTTGGGGTTGACATGCTCTCGGCCAATCGCTAAAATCCCGAGGTTTCCCGTGAGAACAAGCGGCTTAGTACGTCTGCTGCATAATGATCTCGAAGTTGTCACCTGCCAACGTCATCCCGTGATCACGACGATCAAGGAACGTTTGCTTGCTGGCGGTGCTGCCGGGGCGCTCATGTCCGGTAGCGGACCGACAGTTTTTGGCGTTTTTGACGATCAAGACCAGGCGGTAAAAGTTGCCAAAGTTCTGTCAACGGAAACAGATTGGTGGGTGCAGGTCGTCAATCCACTGTAGTATCGAGTAAAAAATAGGGGCGTCGCCAAGCGGTAAGGCACTGGATTTTGATTCCAGCATTCACAGGTTCGATCCCTGTCGCCCCTGCCACTCGCAAGAATGCTACCTCCGGATGTTTGGGGAGGTCGCTTACATTGATAATGGGTTGAGACACAGGCCATGCATTGACATGGCCTGAAGTTTCCAGAGAAACAGGTGATGATGTGTTTAAAGAACTGAAGATCTTTACCGGTAATGCAAATCCAGCCCTTGCGCAGGAAATTTGTCGTCACCTCTCCGTGCCTTTAGCCCAGGCAACCGTCAAGTCTTTCTCCGACGGCGAGATTATGGTTGAAATCAACGAAAACGTCCGCGGTCGAGACGTTTTTGTCGTTCAATCGACCTGTCAGCCTGCGAATCATAACCTGATGGAGCTGTTGGTTATGATTGATGCCCTGAAACGAGCCTCGGCAGCCCGCATTACAGCAGTTATTCCTTACTTCGGTTATGCTCGACA
Source organism: Desulfuromonadales bacterium (assembly GCA_029859485.1). GTDB lineage: Bacteria > Desulfobacterota > Desulfuromonadia > Desulfuromonadales > BM103 > M0040. Next base: position 4,118 of record JAOUDB010000031.1, read on the forward strand.
GGATCGCAAGGTTGCTCCGCGGACACCGATCACCAGCAAGCTGGTCGCAGACCTGATTACTACCGCGGGTGCGCAACGGGTTCTCTGCGTCGATTTGCATGCGGGTCAGATTCAGGGCTTTTTCAACATCCCGGTTGATCATCTCTATGCGGCCCCTGCTGTTCTTGAAGACGTCAAGGGCCGCTTTAACGAAGAACTTGTGGTTGTTTCTCCAGATGCGGGTGGTACCGAGCGAGCAAGGGCGTTCGCTAAAAGGTTGAATGCCGGTCTTGCGATTATAGACAAGCGTCGCAGCGGCGCCAACGTCTCAGAAGTCATGCATATCATCGGTGATGTCGATGGCCGGACCTGTATCATTGTTGATGACATGATCGATACGGCCGGCACTCTTTGTCAGGCAGCTGCAGCACTCAAGGCCCATGGTGCTGGTGACGTTTATGCTACGGCAACCCATGCGGTCCTCTCCGGGCCTGCACTGGAACGGATCAACGAAAGCGATCTAAAGGAAGTTCTGGTCTGTAACACAATTCCTACCGAAGAAAAGGTCAAGAATTGTTCACGACTCAGGACGATCTCTGTCGCAAATATTTTGGCGGAAGCGATCCGTCGTATTCACGGTGATGAATCTGTCAGCTCACTTTTCGTGTAGTTGTGACAGAAACCAATAAAGAAACTAAATTAAGAAGTTCAAGGATGGAGGAATAGATAAATGGCCAAATCGGTACTGAATGTAGAAACGCGAGTTCGCACAGGTAAGGGCGGCTCTCGCAAGGTCCGTCAGGACGGCCTGGTGCCTGCAGTAGTTTATGGAAAAGGCGTTGAGGCACTTAACCTTCGTCTTGACCCGAAAGCTCTGCAGAAGGCAGTTGCCACCGAAGCTGGCTGGAACACCCTGATTACCCTCAAGGGAAATGGCCCATTTGATGGTCTGGTTGTTATCCTTAAGGATATGCAGATTGATGCGATCCGTCGAAATCCAATGCATGTTGATTTCCTGGCGATCGACCTGAATAAAACCCTGGCCGTCATGGTTCCCGTGCAGCCTGTTGGTAAGTCTAAAGGCGAAATTGAAGGTGGTACCTTGCAGTTGGTTCGTCATGAGGTGGAAGTTTACTGTCTGCCGACCAATATCCCGACTTCCCTCGAAATTGATGTCACCGCCTTGAATATCGGTGAGGTTGTCCATATTGATGAACTTTCTCTTCCTGAAGGTGTTGAGTCCCAGCACGATGTCAACTTCACGGTGCTGACTGTTGTTGGTCGCATGGCTGAAGAAGTTGAGGTCGGTGAAGAGGGTGAAGAGGGCGAAGAGGAAGTCGTCACTGAAGAGGCTGCTGACGAAGAGTAGGCGAGGCGCTTTTGAAGTTGATCGTCGGGTTGGGCAACCCTGGTATTGAATATGCCGAAACTCGCCACAATATAGGCTTTATGGTTGCCGGTTGTCTGGCAGACAGAGCCGGTATCGCGCTGAAACGTAAAGGTTATCACGGTCTTTATGGTGTGGGGCGAATCGTTGGCGAAGAGGTGACGATCCTGTTGCCGCAAACATTCATGAATCGCAGTGGCGCAAGCGTCGTTCCTGCTTATCAATCCCTCGGTGTTGAGCCGGGGGATTTGATTGTGGTTCACGACGAAATTGACCTGGCTTTTGGCTCCCTTCGGGTCAAAGTCGGTGGTGGCCATGGCGGGCATAACGGCCTGCGTAGCATTGGCTCTGCTCTCGGCGAATCGGGTTACAATAGATTGCGCATGGGTGTGGGACGACCTCCGGGAGGGGGTGACGTCTCAGGGCATGTCTTAAGCCGATTCAATGCAGCAGAGCGTAAACAGCTCGGAACATATATAGATGTAGCGACTGACGCCCTTGAGATGCTTTTGCGTGAAGGGGCTCAGCAAGCTATGAATAGTTATAACAATCGTGAAATATTAACCTGAGCGTAACTACTTAACTCAGCACAAAGATTAAGAGAGGAACTAAAAAAATGGAACTGCAGATGTTTGCACCAATTCTCGGTGTGGTCGGCTTTGTGATTGCTATTATCCTGTACAACGTGGTCAAGGCTGAACCTGTTGGTAACGAAAGAATGAAAGAGATCGGCGACGATATTCATAACGGTGCAATGGCTTTTCTTGGTCGTGAGTATCGTGTGCTGGCAATCTTTATTGTCATCGTCTTCTGCTTAATTGCTGTGGGCATGAACCTCCAGACGGCTTTGGCCTTCCTTGGTGGTGCGCTTTGCTCGATGACCTGCGGCTTCATTGGTATGAAGGCCGCGACTCGCGCTAACGTGAGAACCACTGAAGCGGCCCGCGCATCGGGGCAGGCTAAGGCTCTTGAGGTTTCCTTCAACGGTGGCGCCGTTATGGGTCTCGCCGTGGCTTCCCTCGGCCTGGTTGGCGTCGGCATTGCTTACATCATGTTTGGCGGCGATCCTGCAACAGCCAAATACATTAACGGTTTCGCCATGGGCGCTTCTTCAATTGCTCTCTTTGCCCGTGTTGGTGGTGGCATCTACACCAAGGCCGCTGATGTCGGTTCTGACCTGGTCGGCAAGGTTGAAGCCGGTATTCCCGAAGACGATCCACGTAACCCAGGCGTTATCGCTGACAATGTTGGTGATTGCGTTGGTGATACCGCCGGTATGGGCGCGGATATCTTCGAATCCTATGTCGGTTCGATTATCGCAACCATCGCCATCGCTGCGGCCGCAAGCCCGATGTTGCTGGCCAAGCTTGGTACTGCCTCCAGTGGTTTGAACACTCAGTCCGCTGCGATGCTGCTGCCTCTTGGTCTGGCGATGATCGGCCTGGTCTTCTCCTTCATCGGTATCGGTTCGATGAAAGTCCTCAAGTCGATGGACCCGGCCAAGGCCCTGCATTACACAACCTTTGTTGCTGCAGGCGGTTTCCTGATTGCTGCCTTCTTCTTTATTAGTCACCTTGGTTTGACCACAGGTGTCTTCTGGGCCATCCTCGCCGGTACCCTGGCAGGCATCGCAATTGGTCAGGTTACTGAATACTATACTGCTCATGCACCTGTACTACGTATTGCTGAGGCGAGTAAAACTGGTGCAGCGACCAACATCATTCATGGCCTTGCGGTTGGTCTTGAGTCCACTGCAATTCCGATCTTGATTATCTGCTCCTCTATTTTTGTCGCCAATCATTTTGCCGGACTTTACGGGATTGGTATTGCAGCTGTTGGTATGTTGGCTACCGTTGGTGTCACTATGACTGTTGACGCTTACGGCCCGATTGCTGACAACGCTGGCGGAATCTCTGAAATGGCTGGTCTCGGCAAAGAGGTTCGTGAAATTACGGATGGTCTTGATGCCATCGGTAACACCACGGCCGCTATCGGCAAGGGATTTGCTATCGGCTCTGCCGCATTGACTGCTCTTGCGCTCTTTTCTGCTTATGCCACGACCGTTGGCCTCAAAACAATCAACTTGATTGACCCCAAGGTTGTTATTGGCCTTTTTATTGGTGGTGCCCTGCCGTTCTTTATCGGTGCACTGACCATGACCAGCGTTGGTCGCGCTGCTGGCGCGATGGTCGATGAAATTCGTCGCCAGTTCCGTGAAATCCCTGGCCTTCTCGAAGGCAAAGAAGGGGTTAAACCTGATTCCCAGAAATGTATCGATATCTCGGCTAAAGCTGCGCTGCGCGAAATGATCCTGCCTGGTGTGGTTGCGGTTGTTGCTCCCGTATTGGTAGGCTTCGTGCTTGGTAAAGAATCACTCGGCGGCATGCTCGCTGGTGCCACTCTTGCTGGTGTTCTTTTGGCGCTGATGATGTCCAATGGCGGTGGCGCCTGGGACAACGCCAAGAAATACATCGAGCAAGGCAAGATTGACGGCGAAGCTAAAGGTGGTACTGCCCACGAAGCTGCTGTTATCGGTGACACCGTAGGTGACCCCTTTAAAGATACGTCCGGCCCGGCCATGAACATCCTTATCAAGTTGATGAGTGTTGTTGCTCTGGTTATTGCGCCTCTCCTGGCCTAGCACAGACGTTGTAAATAAGTGTAACGATAGCCGGGGCCTGTGCCCCGGCTATCGTTATTTGCAGAGATAGAGGAATTATGGGATTCAAATGCGGCATCGTTGGCCTGCCAAATGTCGGCAAGTCGACTATCTTTAACGCGATCACCTCTGCTGGTGCAGAAGCGGCCAATTACCCTTTCTGCACCATTGAGCCGAATGTTGGGATCGTAACAGTTCCCGATCTGCGGCTTGATGAGTTGTCTGACATTGTCAATCCACAGCAGGTATTGCCAACAGCCATGGAGTTTGTCGATATCGCCGGATTGGTGAAAGGGGCGAGTCGCGGTGAAGGTTTGGGTAACCAGTTCCTTGGGCACATTCGTCAGGTTGACGCCATTGCCCATATTGTGCGCTGTTTTGAAGATGAGAATGTCGTGCATGTCGATGGCAGTATTGATCCATTGCGTGATGTTGAAGTGATACAGACAGAACTTAACCTGACTGATTTGGATACTGTTGAGAAGCGCATCAACCGCGTCGGCAAACAGGCAAAGAGTGGCGACAAGAAGATGCAGGAAGAAATGGCTATTCTGGAGAAGGTGCAAAAATGTCTCGACAGTGGACAGCCTGCCCGCAATACCGACCTGAATGCTGAACAATGGGCCCCACTGGGTGAACTCTGCCTGATAACAGCGAAGCCGGTTCTCTATGTCGCCAATGTCTCAGAAGATGATCTTGCCGGTGAGCACCCATTTGTTGATCGTCTCAAGGAGCATGCTGCTAATGAAGGGGCTGAAATCGTCATTATCTGCGGCAAAATAGAGTCAGAGATCGCCGAACTGGCAGAGGACGAGAAAACAGAATTCCTCGGTGAACTCGGTCTCGATGAGTCTGGCCTTGATCGGATGATTCATGCTGGATACCGCTTGTTGGGTCTGATTACTTACTTCACTGCAGGGGTCAAAGAAGTGCGTGCGTGGACCGTCAGTGAAGGTGCTCGCGCTCCTCAAGCTGCCGGAGTGATTCATACCGATTTTGAGAAGGGATTTATTCGCGCGGAGGTTATCGGCTACGATGATTTTGTCACCTCAAAAGGTGAAGCAGGTGCCAAGGAAAAGGGTCTGATGCGTCTTGAAGGCAAGGAATATCTTGTCAAAGACGGCGATGTCATGCACTTCCGTTTTAATGTCTAAACAAACGGTGGGCAGAGAATGGATCCAGAGACAGGATTCACCGACAACCCCTGTCTTCTGTTTTAATAAAAATCCGTTGCCTCGTGGTACGGGGTGTGGTAGAAAACAAAGTTCTTTAGAAGGAAGCATGCAGGATGCTTCCGCTCCTTGCTCCGCCTGGCGGGGCTAATAACTCAAGAGGAGGTTTTATGCGAACCTACGAATCAATCTTCATCGTACACCCGGAAGTTATCGGGGACGATCAGACTGCCCTCATCGACAAGTACAAAACGATCTTGTCTGATCAGGGAGCTGACGTTCTTAAGTTAGAAAACTGGGGAACCCGGACACTGGCCTATCAGGTCAAGAAGCAGTCTAAAGGCTGCTACGTCCTGGTGATCTTTGACGCCGAGCCGACTGTTATTGCCGAGTTCGAGCGCCGCATGCGCATCGACGAAAAGGTAATCAAGTTCCAGACCATTATTCTGGAAGGTGGTTACGAGGCGCCTCCTGTTGTTGAGGCTGCACCCGAAGAAGCCCCCGCAGAAGATGCTGAGGCGACCGAAAGTGCCACCGAAGCCCCAGCAGAAGCTGAAGCTGCTACTGAGGAATCAACAGAAGAATCCTAACATTCGAATCAACCTTAAGACGATGAAGAAGGAGATATAATCATGGCATATGAAGGAAATCGCAGCGGTGGACCTCGTCGGCGTTATGGCCGTCGCAAAGTTTGCCGTTTCTGTGCCGATAAGAAAGCAACAATCGACTACAAAGATATCCGTTCACTGCGTTACTTTATTTCCGAGCGTGGCAAGATTACTCCACGGCGGATTTCCGGTACCTGTTCGGATCATCAGAGAAAATTGACAGAAGCAATCAAGCGCGCGCGTAATATCGCATTGCTGCCTTTCACCGCAAGCCACTCTCTCGAGAGAGGTTCATCGCAGCGCTAGCGCGATGATGATGCAGCGAGGACTTTACGTTGTTCTCGGCACGATAGCCGGGTATGCGCTGTTCGGAACCTTTGCCGCTCTGGGTTTTGCTGCTGTTGCAGTGAACCTCTTCACGCCTCTGCCGGCAGCTTTTGTTGGTATGCGCGTTGGCTCAGCAGCCGCAGGAGTGACAGTTGCATTGACTGCACTCTTGGTACTGCTGACAGCCGATTCAGCTTCGTCCGCCATGTACCTGGTTCAGTTTGGTATTCCGGGCGTTGCGTTACCCTGGTTGTTAAACCGAGGGTTCGCTTGGGATAAGGCTGCAGTCGCTGTTTTGTGGGCCATGGTCGCGGCGAGCGTTTGTGGATTGCTGGTTGTCTCAGCTGTCTCCGGTCAATCGCCCTTGGTAACAGTCAGTGATCTGATCGGCAAGGAAATTGTCCAGACCACGACGATCATGCAGGATATGTTTGCTGACGCAGACCTTCCTGCAGCCCAGAAGCGCGAGGTAGGGCTGGCGATAGAGAATATGGCCAGCTTCCTGGAGAAGGCTTATCCGGGGATTTCGATCACCGTCAGTGGTCTTATGATCGTCGGCCTGATTTTTCTGCTGTCGCTGCTGGCACGAGGTCGTTATACTGTTCCGGGTAGAGCCTTTCCCGAGTGGAAGTCTCCTGAATGGCTGGTCTGGATACTGATAACTTCTGGTTTCCTGGTTGCATTTGTTGAAGGGATAGCTGGAACCTTTGCCCTGAACCTGCTGGTGATTCTATTGCCGGTTTACTTTCTGCAAGGTCTGGCTGTTATTGATTGTTTTTTTCGCCGCAAGGCTTTTTCGCCGATCATTAGAACTGTCGGCTACCTGCTGGTCACGTTGGTTAATCCGTTACCGATGGTTGTCACTGGAATTGGCGTGTTTGACTTGTGGGCTGATTTTCGCAAACCAAAAGAACCTGAATCATAAAGATTTTGGGAGGATAAAAAGATGGATGTCATTCTGACTGAAAATGTTAAAAATCTCGGGACCATTGGTGAAGTGGTTAAGGTCAAGCCTGGCTACGGTCGTAATTTCCTGGTTCCTCAGGGGCTGGCCGTTGAGGCGAGTGAGGCTAAGCTCAAAGAAGTTGAGCATCACAAGCGCCAGTTGAATCGCAAGGCTGAGAAGCTGAGCCAGGAAGCTGCTGACGTCAAGACCCGGATTGAGGCTGTTGAGTGTACTTTTGTGCACAAGGCAAGCGAAGAAGGCAAGCTGTTCGGCTCGGTAACCTCTATGGAAATCGCTGAAAGTCTTGCTTCCCAGGGTATTGAAATAGATCGTCGCAAAATCCTGCTTGAGCAGCCGATTAAAGAGCTTGGTGAGCATTCGGTTGATATCAAACTGAATGCTGGTGTTAATGCCATTGTTAAGATTAATGTTGTCAGCGAAGATGCTCAGCCGGTCTCTGCAGACGTTCCTGCAGAGACTCCTGCAGAGACTCCTGCAGACGCTTAAGAGCAAAAGCTGTAACTGACTTCAGGGGCTTGCTCTCGTGCAGGCCCCTCTTTTCCCTTGAGGGCGAACGTGCAAGACCGCGCTGAACATCGCCTGCCACCCCAGAACCTGGAAGCAGAAATGTCTGTTCTGGGGGGAATCCTATTGGAGAACGAGGCCCTGAGCAGGGCTTTGGAATCTCTGCGTCCAGAAGACTTCTATCGAGCCTCCCACGGTAAAATCTTTAATGGGTTGATCGCTCTGTATGAACGCAATGAGCCCGCTGACCTGGTCACCTTGACCGACATCCTGAAGACGCAGGATGCTCTCGAGGAAGTTGGCGGCAGCTCCTACCTGGCGACTCTTGTTGATTATGTGCCAACCGCGGCCAACATCACCTACTACTGTAAAATTGTTAAAGAGAAGGCCATCGCTCGTGAATTAATCAAGGTTGCGACCGAGATTGCCAGCAGAGGTTATGAGGGCGGTGAAGTTGAGACCTCTCTTGATTGGGCCGAAGGCGAGATCTTCAAAATCGCGAATATGAAGACCAAACAGTCTTATTATGCGACCAAGGATATCGTTAAGGACACGATCAAGACGATTGAAGGGCTTTACAGTCGAAAAGAGCTGATTACAGGTGTCCCGACCGGTTTCAAAGATCTCGACAACATGACTTCAGGTATGCAGGGTGGTGACCTGGTTATTGTTGCCGCGCGACCTTCTATGGGCAAAACTGCTTTCTGTCTCAATCTTGTCGAATACGCGTCCATGCATTCCAGCAAACCTGTTACTTCGCTGGTCTTTTCGTTGGAGATGAGCAAGGAACAGCTCGTCCAGCGTCTGCTTTGTTCAGTCGCTCGTATTGAGTCCGGACGAGTCCGAACCGGCAAACTGGCTCAGTCTGAATTTCCTACCCTGGTCAATGCGGCCGGGATTATCGCTGAGGCTCCGATCTATATCGATGATACCCCCTCGATCAGCGTTTTGGAAGTTCGTGCCAAGTCTCGTCGTCTTAAAGCGGAAAACAATCTTGGCCTGATCGTCGTTGATTATTTGCAGTTGATGACTGGTAAAAACACAGAAAACCGTCAGCAGGAAATCTCAGAGATCTCACGTTCTCTGAAGGCTCTGGCCAAGGAGCTCGATGTGCCGGTCATCGCCTTGTCTCAGCTAAATCGTTCGCTTGAGAGTCGCACAGACAAGCGACCTATTCTTTCTGATTTACGTGAGTCGGGTGCGATTGAGCAGGATGCCGACGTCATAATGTTCCTCTATCGTGAGACGGTATACTGCGACGCCTGTAAAAAGCGCGACAACAGCTGTGGAGAGAATCACGAGCGCAGCGCCGAGGTGATCATCGGTAAACAGAGAAACGGGCCACTTGGAGTCGAACAGTTGACTTTTCTTGGGGAGTTCACGCGTTTTGAGAGCAGATCGGAACGTAGTGATGACTATGCAGCTTGAAGCCGGCCAGAAATGGCCGGCTTTTTTGTTGGGTGCTTGCTCCTGATGTTTTTAAGGAAGTCTTAGTCCCAATGTCTCCAGTTTGACTTCGAGTTCCTTCGCTTCTCTTGATTTCTTGCCGTCCTTTAAGCTGACCCAGCCATGTTCTTTTAGCCACTCTTTTACCGCAGGTTGGTCCTGTGCAATCAGCAACCTCATAAGTTCCGTCTCTGGTCCGGAAAGTCGCATAGCGTTCAACCTGTAATCTCTGAAGGCCTCCCAGACAAAAGGAACCCAGCGGGCGACGATTTCTTCTCCGATCACTGTTGCATATTGACGGATTTCGGTTTGCGCATGGCTGTCCATACGCAGCATGAGAAAGTGCAGGAGGTTGTGCAGGTCAATCGACCAGTAGGCTTC
>JAOUDB010000341.1 GCA_029859485.1 Desulfuromonadales bacterium
CATGTGCTGTTTGCCGGCAACGCCGGCTTTCAACCAGTCATACCACTCGGTCATACCTTCACCGCTGTGGCAGGAGAGTTCAAGGATCTTGATCTGTGGATTAACTTGTCGGGCAAAGGCTTTGCACTGTTCGATGTCGAAACGCAGATATGGCAGCAGGTCGATCTTGTTGATCAGCATGAGGTCGGCAGCCTGAAACATTTGCGGGTATTTGAGAGGTTTGTCTTCGCCTTCAGTCACCGAGAGCACTGCAACCTTGTGATCTTCACCGAGGTCAAAAGAGGCCGGGCAGACCAGGTTGCCAACGTTCTCGATCATCAGGATGTCAGTCGCGGCCAGGTTAAAGCCTTCGACGCCGTGACCAACCATGTGAGCATCGAGATGGCAGCCGGCACCGGTATTGAGCTGCTTGACCGGTACTCCGGTAGCAGCAATGCGCTCGGCGTCATTGTCCGTCTGCTGATCCCCTTCCAAAACGGTAAAGCTGATTTTGCCTTTAAGGTCGGTCAGGGTCCGTTCCAGAATCGAGGTCTTGCCGGAGCCGGGTGAACTGACCAGGTTGAGAACAAAAAGCTGATGCGCAGCAAAACTGGCACGGTTGCCCATTGCCAGGCGTTGGTTTTTGGCCAGCAGGTTCTCTTCTACGCGGATTTTGCGGGAAGCGTGGTCATGCTTATGATCATGCTCCGGCTGTGGCGGGGCGCAGCCGCAATTGGTACACATAGTCAGTCTATCTCCATTCCTATTAAAGCCATCTCCTGACCTTTGAGGATGTCGAGAGCATAGCTGTCGCATGCAGAGCAGCCATCGAGCAGACTCTCCATTGCACACTCCTGGCTACATTGTTGGCAGCGACCAAGAGCGGGGATGCGGCGAATCTCAAGGGTTGCTCCGTCGGCGAGGGTGTCTTTGGTGCAGGCCTCGAAAGCAAACTCCACGGCTTCGGGCATGACCCCGGAGAGTGCGCCTATTTCTATGGTCACACTTGTGATCACTGTGGCGTTCTCGCGGCGGGCATGCTCCTCGGCGATTTCAATGAGGTTTTGGGTCAGACTTAATTCATGCAAAGTGTTTGTTTCCAAAAGTACGCAAATCAGCTAGTCCCAGTCTCTTTTATCGATTCCCAGAGACCATATCGCTGCAGCTATAACCGAAGTCTGTGATGGCCTTGCAGACACCGAGAGATCGTAGTGCTCCGGCATGGCTGAAGTCCTTGATGTAGCCGGTAAACTGCACATCGTTCCACTTGGGGTGGCCTGTCTTCTTAAGCTCGTCCTTGTTACCAAGGAGGGAGTAATGCACCGAGCTGACAAGATCGTTTGCCAATCCCTCCTCCTCCTGAATCATGGTGGCCAGAACTGAACGTACAGCAAAGACCTCTACGTCCCTCTGTAACCATGGGTAGTCTTCAGGGCCCAGACTTGTCCACGAGTAGAAAGAGGAGGCTTTGTTAAAGCGGGGCAGCGTCACCAGGTCAAGGCCGGTCTGTTCGACCAGTAACGGATAGGGTTTCCCTGCAGTAACGATAACCAGGTCAATTGTTCCGTTCCTGAGTTTGGTAAGAGAGGTTTCAAAATCTTCATTGATGTAGCTGAACTGTTTATCGTAGACGTCTTCAATGACTGCAGCTGTCAGGCATGACCCGCCGTTTTCCGGCCCGCAGCCAACCACGAAACTCTGCTGGTTGGCAAAGTTGAGATCTTTTTCTTTCGCTTTAATGACATGAACCTCTTCGCTGAACAGAGGCATCACTACGTGGATATCTTCGTTTATACTGACTCCGGTATTGCGATAAAGGTTCTCTGCCGCCCTCGAAAAGGCATCGATCTGGAAGATGGCAAATTCAGTATCGCTGTTGAACAGTGCGACGATATTCTCCCATGACCCTTGTGAAGGGAGCACCTGTAAGTGCACCCCTGAACGGTCAGTGACCGACGAAGCCTCCTGGCCGATCTGGTAGTAAGTCCCTGTCTCCGGGCCGGTCATCAGGCGCAGCTCAACGGCTTGTGAGGATGCTGACCAGAAACAGAAGAGCGCTAGCGCTAAAAAAAGTCTTTGCATAAGAAACTACCCCGAAAAGATAAAAGATGTGTAACAATTTAGCTTCACGCGTTGCAGGTAAGGCGTATCCTTCTACTGCTTTATATGACACCGCGTGCAATTACTCTGGGCATCAAAGGCCCGCCCGCCGTTATGACAGACCCCGCAAAGCTTTCCAGCGTAAATATCATCCATAGTAACCTCAACTGTTCCCTGCTTCATTCTCGGAAACACTTCTTCGTTGTGGCAGTTCTTGCACTTTTGGCCCGCCTCCCTGTGCAATGCGCCGTCAAAGGTCACAACGCCCATGGGGCTTTTGCTAAACTCAAGGGTCTTTTCAGCCGGCACAGCCAGGGCAATACCGGTGCTTACAAACAGGACCGTCACGATGAGTAACGCTAGCTTTTGCATACTTTTACTCCTTGAAGCCAAGGTCTTGATTGATATCGTCGGCTGTACTTGATTTTTGTTAATCTTTTGCAAGGGCTCAGTTTACTTTATTGTTTCCTGACTGACTAGTGCTTTAACTGCCGTTTTTCACTGCGAGTTGCCCGGGACAAGAGATGCCTCAGCTTTTTGTTTCTGGACTGTGAGAAGCAAGCTGCTCAGCAGACTGATTGTTCTCATTGTGATATCTCTTTTGCAGGCTCGGTGCTCATCGAAACCTCCAGGGTGCTGACATGGGTACCAGCTTCTTTGAGCCAGTTCTCGAGTTGATTGACTGATACTTGTTGTGGGTTGAAGACGACTCGATCAACTTCGCGTGCGCCGCTCCACCCAGGGTCGACTGAGAGCACTCCGGGTTTCCCAGACAGAGCGTCAACTCCTACAGTATAGCAGTGAACCACGAAGGTTGCTCTGGCCATTCCGGGTGGGATTTCTGCTGTCACCTTGAAGGCGAACAAGACTAGGGTCAACAGGGTTGCTGAAATGATTAATGAGGTTTGCATGGCGTTTGTCCTTTCGGTGTCTGCTTTACGACATGATAGGACGATAGCAAAAAGATATGAACAGGTGAGAAAGGTTCGGTAAAGGTCTTGTAAATGTTAATGCACGGACAGGTCAAAGGCTTTGAGAACAGACGGTGATTGCCCGCCGGCAACTACATTGTCTTTCTGTTGACAAATGAAACGGAAGCAAGAAAAACGACCCTTATCCTATGTCTGGAGTTCAAACCAGATGCGGGTTTCTCCAAAGCTGCTGTCGGCGCCAACTTTACCGCCGTGGGCCTCAACCAGCTGCTTGACGATGGCCAGGCCGATGCCGGCGCCGCCGGCATCGCGGGAGCGGGAAGGGTCGGCCGTGAAGAATCGTTCAAAAATAAACGGCAGATCCTTCTCGGCAATGTCTGGTCCGCTGTTGATAAAATCGATTCGAATCGACTTTGCGGCAGGAGTGCTGGAGATGGTGACGTCACCACCGACCGGAGTATATTTCCAGCAATTCTCCACCAGGTTGCGAATGACCTGAAGCAGTTTGTCGCGGTCTGCCTGTACCTTCACCTGATCGACAAAATTTGTCGTGACGCTGATTCCCTTCTCTTCGAAATTCATCCGATAGAGCGTTAATATCTCCCGAAGACATGCCTGCAGGTCCACTGGTTGACGTTCGAGGTAGGCGTGGGCTGCGTCGGCTCGGGCCAGCTGGCCAAGGCCTTCGACCAGGGTGACCAGGCGCAGGTTCTCCTGCTGCAGCATCTCGAGGGTCTTTTTGTCCGCAGGGATGACGCCGTCACTCAAACCTTCCAGGTAGCCACGCAGGTTAGTGAGCGGGGTACGCAGTTCATGAGCGACATCGGCGACCATGGTTTTGCGCAGCCTTTCTAGCTTTTCCAGACTATCCCCCATCAGGTTAAAGGCCGTGCCGAGTTCACCGATCTCATCGGT
>JAOUDB010000342.1 GCA_029859485.1 Desulfuromonadales bacterium
CTGTCGTCTGCAGCGGCCTGACGGCTCATAGCCGGCAAAACGGCCTGAGCCAGGGAAACCACAAACACCCCTTGAGGAAATTCAAAGAGTCGTTGGCCGTAATAGAGCCATGAGACACTCCCCTCCTGGAGGAAAGAAGCCAGCAGGCGGGTCACCACCACGTTAATCTGGTAAATGGCAACACCGAGGATGCCAGGCAACATCAGACGCATGACTTTAACAACAGCGGAATTACGGAAATTAAAATCAAGGCGAAGGTCGTAACCGAAGCGATAAAGCACTGGTATCTGCATAAAGAACTGCACCATGCCACCAATAACAACACCCACAGCCAGAGCAAGGATCGGTTGATCCATCCTCGGAGCAACGACAAGGGCTGAACCAATCATCGCCAGGTTCAGCATCACCGGTGACAATGCAGGCATGAGAAAGTGCCCGGACACGTTTAACACACCAGCAAACAAAGCCACCAGGCTGACAAAGAGGATATACGGGAACATGAACTGATTGAGCAGATTGGTCAGGGCCAGCTTGCCAGCGCTGCTGGTAAAGCCATAGCCTATGAGCTTAACCAACCAGGGTGACGCCAGGATGCCAAGGATGGTGACGCATGAGAGCACAAGCAGCAGGAGGGTCCAGCAGATACGAACTACCTGTCGTGCTTCTTTTGCCCCTTGATGTTGCAGCACGTCGGTAAAAGTCGGTACAAACGCTGCGGTCAGAGATCCTTCAGCGAAGAATCTACGCAGCAGGTTGGGTATCGTAAAAGCGACAAAAAACGCATCAGTCACCATACCGGCGCCGAAGACTGCGGCAACGACCATATCACGGATCAATCCGGCAACCCGACTGGTCAGTGTTGCAAGAGTAAGGATTCCGGTCGCGCGACTGATCTGTTTCTTTTCATGCTTGACTACAGACACGTCTATTTAACCCGATCGAATGTATTATTTTCTATTAATCCCATGATTATACTCATAACATACTTGAATTAAACGTTATTTTTTTCAATATTGGAATAATTTTATCTTGACTATGCCTTCTTCGAATGGTATAAAACTGACGCTTAGACAATAATATATGCAACATACTGTTTCGGAGGAAATAAAAAGTGGCAAATCACAAGTCAGCAGAAAAACGTCATCGCCAGAGTAAAATTCGTAACGCTCGTAACACTCATATCCGCTCAACCATGCGTAGCTATGTCAAGAAATTAAGACTTGCTATTGCCGACGGCGATGTGGAGACAGCGAAGAGTCTTCTGGAAAAAACCGTCCCTTACATTGACAAAGCCGCCACGAAAGGCGTTATTCACAAAGCGACTGCAAGCCGTAAGATCGGCCGTTTGACCAAGCTGGTCAGCCAGGCAGAAGCAGCAAAGTAACAAACGCAAAGAGTTTTACAACAAAGGGGCAAGCCTGAGTCAGGTTTTGCCCCTTTCGTTTGCTAAGACGTCTTTTTCCCCAGAGCCGCTATATCAAGAACCAACTTTTCCAGGTGCATCCTCGGCTCACTACCACTTGATTTCAGTGCCAGATCCGTTTCCAGGAATTGATTAAAAACCAGACGATACTGTTGGTTATCAAACCTGCTTGCCTGTTTCATCAAACCTTTTAGGAAATAGGGGCTGACACCCACCCTCTTCGGGAATTCGCTCTGCGGGACCCTCTGGGCAACCAATTCGTTAACTTTCCACATCTGGCGGAAATGGCGCGTCATCATGGCCAAGACCATCAGAGGCGCCTGCCCTTCAGAAAGCAAACGGTCCAGCAAATGAAACGCTGTGGAGACATCCCCCTCGCCCAAAGCATCCGTCAGGTCGAAAACACTTTCAATGCGTGTATCCGAAACGATCGCCGCAACATCTTTTTCATCAGCGATGTCGCGATCACCCAGATACCCCAATAGTTTTTCAAGCTCACCCTGCACTTCCACAAGGTTAGTCCCAACCCTTTTACAAAAAAGTTTCAAGCCCTCACTGGTCAGAGTGACATTAAAGGATTTCGCCAGGTCACGAACAAAAGTAGGCAGCTGGTTCTCATAAATCTTTTTAAACTCAAAAACTTTTCCAGACTTTTTGAGAATTTGATAGAACTTGCGGCGAGCATCGATTTTATCCGCTGTAAGCAAAAGCACCGTCTCGGGGACAGGCTCATCAAGATAAGTCAGCAAACCTTCCAGTTGATCAGCAGATGCCTCATGAACATTCTTGATGATGACCAGGCGACGTTCTGAGAAGACCGGGAAAGTCCTGGCCTGCTCAACAACTTCACCCGGCTTGAAGTCCTTGCCATAATACTGGGTTAGGTTAAAGTCGCGATTCTCAGGAGAGACAACAGTGTCTCGAATTAACTGCAAACCTTGCTCAACAAAGTAGGACTCTGGGCCGTAAAGCAAAATCAGGCCCGGAAGTGAGTCGGCCTGAATCATATTTTGCAGTTCTCGTATAGACATGATGTTAAGAGGTCAGAAGCTGTTCAGCATGTAAGCGTGGATGTCTTCGGCCAACCTTTGTGAAACCCGGATAGCGGCAAGACGCTGGCCCTCCAACTGCAAGTTCTTGTTGACAGTCGCCAGATAATCTTCACTACGGGTCAAGTTTTTTTGCCAGACAATATCGCTGCTATTTTTATGCAGAAGACGGACGGTAATCGCCATCGTCGCACTGTACTCAGTGATCCGATCAGAGCTTCCATAGGAACGCGCACTGTCGGTAAAAGTCTTCACCTCTCCAACTAAACGAACATCCGCTTTACCAGGGTTCTCTGTCAGTTCAAACAATCGTGACAAGGATAGTTCTGCTATCAACGCGTCGGTCACATAGTTTTCAAGATAGGGCTCGACTGTTTTGTTATCGAAAAGCTGCACGTAGAGGGTACGTGCTTCACCACCGACCCAGGTATCGGAAGCCCCGGGTGTATGATAGCCGCATCCTGTAATGACAAGAATGAAGAAAAGTGCAATTAAACGCATAAACTTTATCCTGCGACGACGTTAACAAGGCGGCCAGGAACAACGATCACCTTGCGAAGGGTTTTACCCTCCAGGAAACGAGCAACATTAGGATCAGCCAAAGCAGCGACCTCGACAGCCTCTTTATCGGCGTCAACCGGAACAGTGACCTTACCACGAACTTTTCCGTTGACCTGAACCACAATCAGGAGCGTTTCAGCAACCAGAGCCCTCTCATCCCAGACCGGCCAACCGAACGTCTCAAGGGAGTCCTTATAGCCAAGGTGCTTCCACAGCTCCTCACAAATATGTGGCACAAAGGGTGACAACAATCGAACAACCGTTTCGACCGCCTCACGCAGTGCCTCTGGTGAAGCCTCTTTGTCGGAAAAGGCCGTAATGCCATTCACCAGCTCCATGACTGCAGCTATCGCAGTATTAAAATGGAAACTGCCGTCAACATCCTCGGTTACTTTTTTAATCGTGCGATGAACCTGGCGTCGCAAATCTTTCGCCGCAGGTTGCAGATTTTCAGCATCCAACTTGCCGGCGCCATCGATAATGGACAGGTTCTCACTGACCAGACGCCAGACACGATTGAGGAAGCGGAAACAACCTTCCACACCCTGCTCGTTCCACTCAAGGTCTTTCTCCGGAGGAGAAGCAAACAGGGTGAAGAGCCTTGCCGTATCTGCCCCGTAGCGGTTAATCAAACCGTCGGGGTCGATAACATTCTTTTTCGATTTGCTCATCTTTTCATTGCGGCCGGGCACAACCTCCGCATTGCAACGCGAGCAACAACCGTTCTCAATCTCTTCGGGATAGAGCCAGCCATGTTCAGGGCAGGAGGTCGTTTCCTTACAGACCATGCCCTGGGTCAGCAGATTTTCGAAAGGCTCGTCAATGGACACCATACCGAGGTCACGCATCACCTTGGTCCAGAAACGGGCATAAAGAAGGTGCATG
>JAOUDB010000343.1 GCA_029859485.1 Desulfuromonadales bacterium
GGGTGCTGGGACTGGACGCTGGGACTGGACGCTGGGGACTTGAGGCTGGTTGATAATTTCTCTCAAGCCCCTAGTCCCCAGCCCCCTTGTCTTTGTTCTGTCCTGCTCTCTGTGAGGCCCACCAATCGAGTCTTTCCTGGATTGTTTTCTCGTAACCGGACTCTTTGGGGCGGTAGTAGCTTGCGTCACCAAGAGCTTCGGGGAGATGTTTTTGGGTGACAACGCTGTTTTTATGGTTGTGCGCGTATTGATAATCTTTGCCGTAGCCAAGTTTTTTCATGAGGCCCGTTGGGGCGTTGCGCAAGTGGTGTGGAACTGGCAGAGCGCCACTCTGGCGAACTTCTTTCTGCGCCTCGCCAATGGCGACATAGGCTGCATTACTCTTGGGAGCTGTGGCCAGGTAGGTGACGGCTTGAGCAAGCGGGATGCGACCTTCCGGCAGCCCTATGAAGTGTACGGCCTGCTGGGCAGATACAGCGATTTGCAGTGCGCGCGGGTCGGCATTGCCGACGTCTTCTGCGGCAAAAATGACCATCCGTCTCGCGATGAAGAGCGGATCTTCGCCAGCTTCAATCATGCGGGCCAGCCAGTAAATGGCGCCATCCGGGTCTGAGCCACGCATACTTTTTATGAACGCGGAGATTACGTTGTAGTGTTCTTCGGCGCCCTTGTCATAAAGGAGTGGCGCTTTTTGCATGGCGGCTGCCGCATCGCTCTGCAGGATAGTTTTTCCGGTGGCGGTAGCCGCTGCGACTTCCAGGCTGTTCAGCGCGGAGCGTGCGTCGCCATGAGATTGTTCTGCGATGAAGGTGACTGCTCCATCGTCGATGGTCAATTGTTGCTCACCAAGCCCTTCTTGTGTGGAGAGGGCTCGGTTGAGAAGTTTTGCGATATCGTCTGCTGCCAAGGGCTCAAGAACAAACACTTTTGAACGGGAGAGCAGGGCGGAATTAACCTCGAAGGAGGGATTTTCTGTTGTTGCGCCGATCAGGATGATGTCGCCATTCTCCACCCAGGGTAAGAGTGCATCCTGTTGAGCTTTGTTGAAACGATGAATTTCATCGATAAAGAGCAGTGTTCGCCGTCCGTAGTAGTTTCTCTCCTGCTGAGCTTTGGCGACGACTTCGCGAATGTCCTTGACGCCCTGCAGGACGGCCGAGAAGGCAACGAAATAACTGCGGGTGGTTTGAGCGATGACTCTGGCCAGGGTGGTTTTACCGGTTCCCGGTGGCCCCCAGAAGATTGCAGAGGTGAGCTGGTCCTGCTCGATCAGGCGTCGTAAGATGCCCTTTTCGCCGAGTAGATGCTGCTGGCCAACCATTTCGTCGAGTCGCTGCGGTCGCAGGCGCTCGGCCAAAGGTGCCGGAGCTTTCCCAGATGTTTCTGAGGAAAAAAGATCCATCTTTGCCATGTGAGATTTAGGGTTAGGTTGGTCCGGAAACGTGAAGTTTAGACCTTATCACAAAGGGTCTTTATGGACAAGAGAGAGATGGCGTAAGTTATTGATAGGCATAGACTTTGACGGTTTGTTGTGATAATGTTCGCTCACTCGGAGGGATCGTTCTATGAAGCGCATCGGAATTTTTGCCAAACGTCACAATGAAGACGCCGTCAGTCTTGCAGATGAGGTTGTTGCCTGGCTGGTTGATCGTGAGATCGAAGTCTTTGTTGATGAAGCTCTTGCTGAAGCCATGCCTGATATGCATGGCTACCCTGGGCAGGCTATTCCGCCCCTGGTTGATATGGTCGTTGTTCTTGGTGGCGATGGTACACTCCTCTCGGTCGCACGTCTAGTCGGCGACCTGCGGACCCCTATCCTGGGAGTGAATCTCGGCAGCCTTGGTTTTATGACAGAAATTACCCGCTCTGAACTCTTCCCGATGTTAGAACAGGTCCTCGTGGGTGACTTCACTGTCTCCGAACGAATGCGCCTGTTGGCTGTTATCCGTCGCAAGAGAGAGGAAGTTGCACGTTACCGGGTTCTTAATGATGTTGTTATCAACAAGGGTGCCCTGGCCAGGATTATCGATATGGAAGCCTGGGTTGATGATGATTACCTGACGACCTTCAAGGCTGATGGTCTGATTGTTTCAACACCGACCGGGTCAACCGGCTATAACCTGGCCGCTGGCGGCCCTATTATCTATCCCGGCAACCATTGCCATGTTATCGCGCCGATCTGTCCGCATACGCTGACCAATCGACCCATTGTTGTTTCTGATGAAGCAACGATCAGGATCGCGGTTAAATCTCTGGATCAGGATGTCGTCTTTACAGCCGATGGCCAGGAGGGGATGCCTCTCGAGTGCGGCGATGTGGTTGAATTGCGCAAGTCAAATCATTCCACTCTGCTGATCAAAAGCCCGAGTAAAGATTATTTCCAGGTGCTGCGTACCAAGCTGCACTGGGGGGAAAGATAACTTGAAGCGGGAGGCGCGTGGCGAGAAAAAGCCAAACCTTTTGCTGTCCATTTTTGCACCTATGGACGTTACTTATAACTTTTGTCGCTGTGATGTTTTGTTCGCGCCACTCACTACGCGCTACGCGCCACTGGCCCTATGCTCATCAATCTGACCATTGCCAACTTTGCCATTATTGACCGTCTTGAAGTTCAGTTCGACGAAGGCTTCAACGTGCTTACCGGCGAAACCGGCGCAGGTAAATCAATTATCCTTGACGCTTTTGGCCTGCTGTTGGGTGACCGGGCGCGTCCAGATCTCGTTCGTGCCGGCGCAAGTGAAGCAACTGTGGAAGCGCTTTTTGATCTGACCGGGCGTGATGATATTCTACACGCCTTTACAGCCGCCGGCTTCTCCGTCGACGATGAACTCGTTTTGAGACGCATTGTACAAAGCGGTGGTCGGAGCCGCGCTTATGTTAATGGCAACCTGGTGACGCTCGCACAATTGCAGCCTTTGAGCGAACTTCTGGTGACGGTCTGTGGTCAGCATGAACATCAGTCTTTACTGCAACGAAATGTTCATCTGACGGTTCTGGATCGTTTCGGTAATCTTGACGAGCCCTTGCGCCTCTACCGTGAGTCTTACGGGCTGATGAAGAAAATTGCTCAGCAGCTTGAGTGCCTGGAAGATGCCGAGCGTGATCGTCAGCAACGGCTCGACTTCCTGCGGCATCAAGCTGATGAAATCACTTCAGCACAGTTGCTTCCTGGTGAGGAAGAAGAACTCCTCGCCGAGCGATTGCTGTTACAGAATGCCGAACGCCTCGCAGGGGTAACTCGTGGTGGTTACGAAGCCCTTTATGAGGGCAATGGTGCGGTGTGTGAGGTTTTAGGTGGCCTGGTGTCTGAATTGCAATCGGTCGGTGAGATTGACCCGGAACTGGCAGGCCTGGCAGAGACTGTTCAACGCAGCCTTTTTGAACTGGAGGACGTTTCCACCCGGCTGCGTTCATACCTTGGTCGGATTGCTTTTGAGCCGAACCGTCTCGAAGTCATTGAGGAGCGTCTTGCGACCTTGACCCGCCTGAAACGCAAGTACGCGACTGCTGTAGAAGAAATCTTGGGCCTGCTGGAAAACTTTGCACAAGAGATTGCCGAGCTGGAAAATACGCAAGAGACTCGGGATAACCTCTCTGAGGAACTCGTGGCTCTTTCTGTGGAGAGTCGGGCCCTGGGCGAAACCCTCTCTGCTGCACGCAAGAAGGCAGCTCAAGCGCTCGAGGTGGGACTCCTCGAGGAGATGGCCGCTTTAGCTATGCCGGGAGCGTCTTTTGGCGTGGCTTTCATTGAGCTGGATAGTCCTGGGCCGGACGGCCACGAGCGGGTCGAATTTATGGTCAGTTCGAACCCGGGGGAGCCACTGATGCCGTTGGCCAAGGTCGCTTCCGGTGGTGAACTCTCCAGGATGATGCTGGCTCTTAAGCGACTCGCGCCGGAAGCGGACAGGGTGCCAA
>JAOUDB010000344.1 GCA_029859485.1 Desulfuromonadales bacterium
TGAAAAATTCATCGGCACAAGCCACACCTTCCGGATGTTTGAGTGAAAGCCCGGCACTATCCAAATAGACAGACCCCTGATGCTTTATCTTCGCCGCCACAGAGGGGGACGCCAAAAATAGACCCAACATAAAAACGACCGTTATTTGTATAAATATTATTCTCATGGCTTATCTCCGATACTTGGTGTGACATTGAACACAAAGGGACTGAACATCCGCAAAATACAAGAACTGCTTGTATTCCGTACCATGAGTCCTGTGACAGCTGAGACAATCTAAAGAAAGGTTCTGATTTCGTGGATCAATAACCTCATCGCCTATGGGGTGGGTCGAGTGGGTCTGCCAATCGTGACACTGGCCGCAACTTGCGACTATAGACGCTTCTTTTTGCAGGAAGAGGTTATTCGATGCGTGTGGAGAGTGACAAGCTGTACACTCGCCATCACTGATCGGTTTATGCTTGGTCTGCGATCGCTCCTGGCGAGCCATGGTATCCGTATGGCAACTGCCACAAACATCGAGCATCGAATCACGCAGCAAGCCAGGTTCCGAAGAAGCATGAGGCGTATGGCAGTTGATGCAGCCGATCTTATCGACCATAGGCCAGTGCAAACGATTCTTGGCAAAGGCCTCATTGATCGTCTCGTAATGACAACCCTGGCAGAGCTCAAAACCATCTTTTTTAACGGCAAAGGGCTCCGCTGAAGTCGGCTCGTTATGACACTGATTACACATCTCTTTCTTAAGCGGCTCGTGGACATTGTCGGCCAGGAGCGCACCTGAGTTGGAACCGTGAGGGTCATGGCAGCTGGAGCACCGCGCTTGCTCAACAGGATAATTCATGTGTGCCTTTTTAAAGCCAGCGCTTTTGATCTTGTGACAGCCAAGACACAACCCCGGCTCTTCCGATTTGAGAAGGCCTACGCTCTTTGTCGAGGCATGGGGCGTATGGCACTGCATACAACTCTTCTTAACCGGCGAATGCCCGTACTTGTTGCTGGCGATCTTTTCACCGAGCTTCTGGTGACATTCAAAGCAGAGCTCACCACCTGCCCGGACCAGGTTTGACGGATTGTCCGATGAATGAGGATCATGGCAGGCAACACAACTGCCTTCGGCAACAACCTGGTGGACACTGACAGAACCTTCGGCAACAACACTGTCGTGGCATTTATAGCAGATGGAATCAACGTCGCCGTCCATCATCATTTCATGATTGGAGGCATGGGGATTATGACAGCCGGAACATTCCCCTTTGGCCAGCGGCGTATGAATATGCTTCGCTTTCATCTTGGCGCTGAAGGCCGTATGACAACTCAAGCAGAGCTTGCCACTGGCCCCGGGCTTAAGCTTGAACTTCCCCTCTGCCAGCACCATAGAGGAAGATAAACAAAGAGTGAAACAAACCAGTAAAATAACAACGATAATCTCTCGTAATTTCATATCGGCCACCTATTCCTTCCCGACAATGTGACATGCATCGCAGGATCTTGCCGCAAAGGGCGCGTGCATGGTCGGCTTGAAATATTTAGGATCTTTCGATGCATGAGGATCATGACAGTTGATGCAATTCATCACTTCGGCGGCAATCGAAAGGTGCGCTTTCTGGAAGGACTCATCATCGGCCTCGTGACACTCACCGCAGAGGGCCTGCAAAGGAAGCGTTAGCAGGTTGTCTATGCTGGCCGCATGGGGCAGATGACAGCGCTGGCAATCTCTCTCTGCCGGCGAATGGCTGTTACCTTCATCCATCCTGGTCTTTAGCTCTTCATGACAAACCAGACAGAGATCAGGACTTTCTGCCAACAGCAATGAACTTAACTTTGATTGGTGAGGGTTGTGACAGCCGCTGCATTGACCTGCCGCAACCGGCAGGTGCTGACTGGCCATGCCTTGCATCTGGGCTTTAAAGTCGCTATGGCAACTCATGCAGAGCTGCTTCTGCGCCTCGGTTGTCACACCCGGGTTGTCGCTGGCATGGGGGTTATGGCAAGTCAGGCAGTCACCGTCCTCATAGGGCATGTGAACGGTCGCCGACTCCTCCTTAAAAAGGGACTTGTCATGGCAGGTGGTACAAAGAGCTTCACCCTGGGCTTTCAACATCAGATCATTATCGGCACCATGACCGAGATGGCAGGAGGTGCACTGACCTCTTTGCACGGGCACATGGATATTGGTTCTCAAAAACTCCCCTTCCATACCGGAATGGCAGGAATAACAAACCACATCTGACCTCCCGACCAGAAGACCTTCGGCATTGGAGCCATGGGGGTTATGACAACTGTTGCACATAGCCTCTTCAAAAGGACTGTGCTGCATTTTGTTTTTCTCACCCTTCTTGCGGGTGTCCGCATGGCATTCGTAACAAAGATCACCTTCAGCCTTATTCACCAAACCGGCAAAGTCCGCAGAGTGAGGCGAGTGACAAGAGAGGCACCCTTCATCACTCTCAACGGGAGAATGAGGGAAGCGCACCCTGTCGCTGGTGTTCTCATGGCATAAGAAGCAAAGGTTGTTGCCCTCGCCGAGCAACAAGGTTGTCTGCTCCGAGGCGTGGGGATCGTGGCAGGACAAGCATTCACCAGACTTAAAGGGTTCATGCTGCACGGCCGCATCGCCCTGCATATCAGCACTTTCATGACACCCCGCACAAAGCTCTTCTGCCGCAGCGTTCAAACCAAACGGCTCTTTCCCTGAAGCCTCATTGTGGCAGGAATTGCACTCAGCTTCTGCCACCGGGTTGTGCAGGCTGCCCTTCAACAGGTTGGCATTGTCCGAACTGTGGGGGTTATGACAGGTGACACAGGCGGCTTTGGCGACCGGGTAATCGCCATGGGCCTTGGTAAACGCAGACGCGTTGTCGTCATGACAGGAAAGACATAATTTTCCGGCTTCCATGGTAAGAAGATTCGGGTGTTTTGAATAATGCGGGTTATGACAAGCCCGACAGCCCTCTTCTTCAATCACACCATGAACGACTTTCTTCTGGTACTTGTCCTTCTGATGGCAGACAAAACACATTTCAGCGCCATCATTCGCCAATAAGTTTTCGGCATTGGAGGCATGCGGGTTGTGACAGGCAGAGCACTTCCCGCGGCGTAATGCGGTATGCACTCCGGTCTTCTCTTCCAGGTTGAAATCCGTTTTCTCATGACATCGGAAGCATAGCTTGTTGCCTTCCTCAACCAGGAGCAGCTTGCCGACAATGCCATGCGAGAGATGACACTCCTGGCACTTGCCGTCTTTCACACCTGGATGCTGGTTTTTCATGCCACCGTATTTATCGTTAAAATCACTGTGGCAGTCTGCACACTCTTTTTGTTTGAATTTACGTGCGGCATGGCCCTGGTCAGGAAACGCCGCCTGCAGCACAAACAAAGTGCAGAAGAAAATTACAATCCCCATGGTCAACTTAAGTGGTGCAGAGTTTCTTGGCATCATAACAACTCCATTCTCAAGCTAGCGGTCATCGTAAAACGTATAAAATCTGTATCCCGTCCCACGGCTAATGATCGTTCTGCACAATAAAGACTTCCGTTTCGTAAACCTCTTTCAGCTTTATTACCCACTCATCGAGAGCATCGTTAATCATTTGAGAGTAGATAACTTTACCGATCTCCTGCCTGACATCCTCGTAAGGTTTGGCTTCAGGAGGATATGCGGCTTCAACGGTCAGCACGTAATAGAGGTCATTCGGACCGGCAAACAGGAAGAGATCACCCTGTTGAGCCCCTGTAACCTGGTGCTGCAGATCATGCGGCAGTGCATTCACAGAGAGCAAACTACCACCGAGCCCCAGGACATCTTTATTGCTTTCATCAGCAAGGTCATTGACGTTGGCCGAGACCCACTTGAAGTCGCTTCCGGCCTGGAGCTTTTTCAAAGCATCCTGTGC
>JAOUDB010000032.1 GCA_029859485.1 Desulfuromonadales bacterium
GTCTCTTGCTGCAAAACTTTATCTCCCTGACGTCCCCGAACAAGCAATCTCACCGTTGGGCCCCGCATACTGACGATAGTGGTTTGTTTGACTCCCTGCTGAGTGGCCCCATCGTAAGTATCTCGAATCACCTTGAAGATGAACTGCAGTTTCTTCTCATCATTACTACTGACATCGTAAATTGCTCGAGTCGAGTTAAGGCCTGAAAAAGCAAGCTTGTCATCCAGGGCGAATGAAGAGATCGGCTGGCTCAAAAGTGCAAGCAATACAAGAGCTGGTATTAAGAAGAATTTCATATTTGTCCTCCAAGAGTTACCTGTTTAATTTTATAAATGATATCATTTTTTGTCAGATTTCACCTTGCTTCACTCTTTAGCGGTTGGCTGAATCAATCAATACAGTTAAAATGATTGGGTAAAACTACTTCTACTACCTATCAGAGGCCATCGATGAACTACTCCCAAATACTTAAAACCTGCCCTTTCTTTGCTGGTCTTTCCGACGTTGATATAGAGGCCTTAATGGGGATCGCGCGGGTCCGTGATTCTTCTCGAGGCGAATTGCTTTTTTCTGATGGCGAGAAGGCCGTTGGGTTTTTTGTGGTCCTGGACGGTAAAGTTAAAGTTTACAAGCTCTCTCCGGAGGGTAAGGAGCGTATCCTTCATATTATCCACCCTGGCGGCACTTTTGCCGAGGCCGCTATCTTCGCTGATGGTTTGTATCCGGCCTACGCTGAACCACTACAATCTTCAAAATTGCTGTTCCTTCCTAAGGAAGGGTTTCTTAACCTGTTGATGGATAATGGCAGGATCTCCATCAACATGATCGCTGGCCTTTCAAAGTTCCTCAGGCAGTTCGCCAACCAGATAGAAGACTTGACCTTCAAAGATGTCCCGTCACGTCTTGCACGTTATCTTATGACTCTCTCAGAAGGTGTGAAAGCATCTGTAGACCTGCCCATCTCGAAGAGCCAGTTGGCTTCCAACCTGGGAACTGTTGGTGAAACACTTTCACGAACTTTGCGAAAACTTTCTGAAGACGACCTGATCAGTGTCTCCGGCAAGACAGTGAAAATCCTGGATTTTGAGCGTCTGGAAGAGCTGTCTGAAAAGTGTAAAGAGGGGTAGTGGTGGTTGACGGCTGCTCGTGACTGGAGGCTGGCAAAATCTTTGCCACCCCCCAGCGTCCAACCACCAGTCTTAGATTCTTGACCTTAGTCAACGCTTTATCTTTCATATCTGTTATCCTGATCCCATGAAACGTCTTCTCTTTAGCACCCTGATCATTCTCACCTTTGCGGCAGCTTGTGCCACGGGCACACCACCAGGATCAATCCCTGATCATCCCTTGCGCCCTCTGGCAGATATTGATGATTCGGGGCTCTTCTCCGCAAACCAAAATGGTACAAAGGTAACCTTCACCAACGACAGTTTATACCTGCTTGATCCAGACTCAGGCGACAAGAAAAAGCTTTCGTCTGCAAAGCCCATTGCTTTGGCCTGGAGTCCTGATGGGCTGTCGCTGGCGGCGGCTTTTGAGCGTGCCGACTTCGAGACCGAACTGCTTGTGTATTCCACAGGCGGTATGGTTATGAATGAAGCTGTAATCCCTGTTGCTCTGAGTCAACTATACTGGAGCAGTCGTGGTGACCTGCTTGCGGTCGGGTTTGTGCTGAAGGTTTATTCTTTCGGCGGCAACCTGCGGCAACTTCTCTACCGGATAGATGATGATACGCTGGTGGAAACACTTCTCACTGACAGCACTTTGAGGCCACCCTTGGCAGAGCAGGTTAAGCCTCTCCTTCATAAACTGCTGCCAGTCTCGTTTTCGCCTCAGGGCGATGAGCTTGTCTTTCTTCGCCTTCACGATCCGCCTGAGTTTTCGCCCTATTTTCAGCTCTTATATCAGAACTGGCAATTCGAAAAGCCGCGAGAACTTCTCAAAACCCCTTTGCAGGCCATGTCTCTCAATTGGGAGCCGTCAGGTAATATAGTGAATGTCCTGTCAGAAGAAGGGTTACAGACTCTCAACCTTTGGCCTTCTGAAGGGAAAGCTGTGGTGCCTTTGACAGCAGAGAACTATCGATTCATCGATGGACGTCTTTACCGTGGTCTGGAGCTCCTTGCCGATTGGGGTAAAAAGTCGCAAATACAGAAACTTGCAGATGGAAAGTTCCTGCTTTCTGTAAACCGCGCTCTTTATCTCGGTGGTGGTCTGAAGAGCCACTCTGCCTCAACCTATAATGAAGCAGGATGGAACTTGCGCCGTTGGCGTTATGAGGAATTGGTTACGCCGTCCGAATACCAGAAGCTCCTGGAGGAGATAGATCAATGAGTCGTTTTTTTCGTTTGCTCTGCCTGATTGGCCTGGCCCTTAGTGTCACCTCTATGGTTATTGCTGAGGATTGCGTTGAGTGTCACAAAAAAGAGACCCCTGCTGCAGTGACTCAATGGCAGGAGAGCGCACACGCAGCAAAGCTGGACTGTACCAGTTGTCATGGCACAGACCATGAGGCCATTATTAACGGCGATGCTGCTGTTGATGCCAAGGTCTGCGGCCGTTGCCATGAAAAGGCTTTTCATGAACATGTCGCCAGTAAACACGGTATGGGTTTGCACGCCGGGTGGGGCTGTACCCGTAACCTCGACACTCGCGACCCTAGAGAATGTGCTTTCTGTCATGAAGAGGGAAGTACGAAGCCGAAAACGACCGTACAGTGTGCACGATTTCTGACCCAGACGGCAGAGATGAGATCCCTTGGCTGCAACCGTTGCCACCAGGTTGAAAATTCCTGTGCGTCATGTCACACCAACCATATAACGGACCTTGCTTCCGTACGCGCCCCGGAATCATGCGCGACCTGCCATATGGGCCCGGACCATCCCCAGTGGGAGATGTGGCAAACGTCTCGGCATGGTGTCTTGGCTGAGGCCCTTGGTGAAGAAGCCGGGCCAACCTGTCAGCGCTGCCATATGCCGAACGGCTCTCACGACATCTCTTTCGGTATTACCATGTCGCCAGCCATGACTCAGTCCTCCGGCAAAGACTTTGAAGTTCGTCGTCAGGAGATGATCGGTATCTGTTTAGAGTGTCACAGTAAATCATTCTCCGAACGTGAGTTGAATAGCGCAGATGCCATCCTGGCACAGAGTAAAGAACTGATCATGGAAGCTGAGGCCATTGTCCGTGATCTTGCTGACCGCGATTTGCTCGCTCCGTCAGTGCAGGAACGCCCAGAACATCCTTTGCGTGGTCGCGAACTGGTTCTCGATGGCCAGATGCTCTACGAAGACATCTCACACATTGAGAGGCTCTTCTTTAAAATGAAGAAATATGACCTCGCCAAAACGGTCAAAGGAGCCTTCCACCAAAACCCTGCTTACACACATTGGTACGGTAACGCAGAACTGAAAATGACCCTGGTCGATATCAAGGCCGAAGCTGCACGTTTGAGCCATACTCTACAGCGCCCTCATGAACAACGTGGGGAAGGGGATGTTTACCATTCTCAGGAAGAGGAATTGCAAATTCTCAAGCGCAAGCATGATCGTGGCGCTATAAGCGATGAAGAGTATAGAGAGGGTAAACAGAGTTTGTTTGAGACCTTGCCAAAGGACTAAAGAATTTTCCCTTTCTGCCGAAGAAAGACTCCTACAAAGGGAAAGAAAGAACTGATGAACGACAATATCACCAGCCTGACTCGCAAAGAGCTCAAGGACCTTAAGGTCCTTTTGCAGTTTACTGCTGTTTATTGTGCGAACAGGCACACCTCTGATCGAGCCGCCGTTATTACTGCAGAGCCCGACTTGCTATCTTTATCACTGCACAAGTATCCTGTCTGTAAGGAGTGCAGCGACTTCCTTCTTTATGCTTTTGAACGTCGTCTTCGTTGCCCTCTGGAAGAGAAGCCGATTTGTAAACACTGCACTGTGCACTGCTACAAGCCGGGTCACCGGGATAAGGTTCGTGAAATTATGCGCTTCTCAGGCCAGTACCTGATCAAGCGAGGCAGGCTCGATCTCCTCTGGCATTATTTTTTCTAGCCTCTTGACCCCGGTCAAGGCCGTGCTGTCTGCATGCCGGTAAAGTAGACTCTACAATAACGAAATTTACAACTAACCATACTTAAGCAGGAGATAAACAGATGATTCGTAAAATGGTCAAAATTGATGAGGATAAATGCAATGGTTGTGGCGATTGTGTCCCGTCTTGTGCCGAAGGTGCAATTCAGATTATTGACGGCAAGGCCAAACTGCTTTCCGATAACCTCTGCGATGGGCTCGGTGCATGCCTCGGAGACTGTCCGATGGATGCCATTACAATCGAAGAGCGTGAAGCCGATGAGTATGATGAAGTAGCAGTCAATGATCATTTGAAGGAGATTGGCCGTGAACCGCTTTCTCATCATGAAGAGCCAGCAACCCCGGCAGGCAGCTGCCCTTCAGCGGCTGTCAAAAGCTTTGCACCACCCGCTGGCGGAGGTTGCCCCTCGGCGCGCGCGATGAACTTTGATAAAGCTCCTGCAGAAGAGAGTGCCGATGTCGGATCGCGACCTTCCCGTCTGGCGCAATGGCCTGTTCAACTGCATCTGGTGCCCCCGACGGCTCCTTTTTTTCAGGGTGCTGATGTTGTTCTTGCTGCCGACTGTGCACCTTTTGCCTACGCTGACTTCCAGGAAGACCTTCTCAAGGGTAAGGCTCTGGCGATTGCCTGTCCGAAGCTCGATGACACGTCTCCTTATGTTGACAAGCTCACAGCGATGATTACAGAGAGCAACATCAAGAGTCTGACTGTTGTTCATATGGAAGTTCCATGTTGTAACGGTTTGGTCATGATGGCCAAGCAGGCTCTTGCGAACAGTGGTCGCGATATTCCTTTCGAAACGGTCTGCATCAGTATCCGTGGTGATAAAAAATAATTCAGTGACTGTCCCCACAGGAGTGTGTTTGCTTTCGCAGTGAAGATTCGTTCCCGTGCCAGGGCAGACTGAAATTATGAGCTTTTTGAAAGAGCCGCCGATGCCAATCGGCGGTTTTTTTTCGTCTGGACTTTCTCATGTCCGGTCGCTACTCTTTTGGGCGATTCCATTGCTCCGATGAAAGGGGGCCTGAATGTTTAACCTTATTGTTAAAGTCAGCACGGAAGAGGACGCCTTTCTGGAGAGCGTTCGTGCTGCTATGGAAGAGTACTTCGGTGATGACCAGCGACGCATTGACCATGCCTTGCAGGTCTCTCTCTATGCGCGAGAACTTTTGTCCTACATTGATGCGGATCCGGTGCAAACGCTAGCCGCCGCCTACTTGCACGATATCGGTATCCCGGAAGCTGAACGTGTCCACGGCTCCAGTGCTGGTAACTTTCAAGAGATAGAAGGCCCACCAGTCGCAGCAGAAATCCTTGCGAAGTTAAACACTGAAGATGTTCTTGCAAGCTCAATTGTAAAGATTGTCGGAAATCATCATACCTCTGGTGCGATCGACTCCACGGAGTTCCGTATTATCTGGGATGCCGATGCCCTGGTTAATTTCGCCCCTGTTCTGCCAGGCAAAAGTGAAGCTCAGATAGAATCCGTATTGCAAGGACACATGGTCACTGAGGCCGGATATCGCATGGCCCGTAATATCTTTTTGAAAGACACGGAGAGTCATAAACAATGCCTGACCGGACACCGACCCGCGATTTTACCCTGATCGTACGTTATGCCGAAACAGATGCACAGGGCGTTGTTCACCACGCCAATTATCTGACCTGGTTCGAAGAAGGTCGATCGGAATTTCTGCGTCAGCAAGGTTGCTTTTATAGCGACATGGAGCGGGACGGCTTTTTCGTTATCGTTGCCAAGGCGACAGTCGAATACCGTGCACCATCTTTCTATGAAGACCGCATCACTATTGCCACGACATTGCAGAGAGGGAGAGGGAGGCTGCTCGAATTCTCATATAAGGCGACGAATCAGGACGGTGTCCTTGTCGCCGAAGGGCAAACCCGGCACCTGGTCCTCGATGCTGAGCGTCGCATGGTGTCCATTCCTGAAAAATACCAGAAACTCATAAACAGGATAGAGAAATTAGTGCCGTTCGGGGGGTGAGGGCAGAATCGTAAAGTTAGCTGTAAGCTTTGTCGCGGCTTGTGTTCTCCATTGACTCTCTGTGCTGATCCTGCTATAAAAATTCTCCGTTTCAGGCGGTGTTAATAGACAAATAATGCAGGTATAGCTCAGTGGGAGAGCATCCGCCTCACACGCGGAGGGCCGTTGGTTCAATCCCAACTACCTGCACCATAATAAAAACAGGGACTTAGCTTAATGCTTCGTCCCTGTTTTTTTGCGTAAAAAGCCAATTGCGAGCAACTTTGCGAGCACTTGTGTGTTTGTTTTTACAAAAAAATCCCCCAGAATCACTCTGAGGTTTTTTTTGTCATCTGCACCGCCTTGTTGATATTAAATATTGGTAGGCTATAATCTTCTAAAAATAAAAAAAGGGGGGTGGATTATGAAAAAATTAGTGTTGATACTTATCGTGGTCCTTATCCCGGTAAACTTGTTTGCTATTAAGAAAATTACAAGTAATGCAGAGAAACGGAAACTCGTAAGAGTAATTCTTATGAATGGTTATGTTTGCAGGTCTTGCAATGAAGCTAACTATATAAGACAAACAGAAGCAGGCCTTGTGTATCAAGTTTGTTGTGACAATGACACTTATGTGTACAGAGTGATTTTGACACCGGATGATAGATATATAGTTAAACCTTTGTAGTTGTTGAATTTAGTTGACACCCCCCCCAGAATCACTCTGAGGTAAAAACAAAAGGAGCAAAGCTACTTCCATTTCGCAATTCTGATATAATTGAGAAGTAGTAACAATCTGTTGCGAACGCATCTTTTGATTTTGCCTTGCTTGATTACCATTTTTAAAAGACCTTTTCTTTCAGAGGAGGCCACTATGACTGCGAATTTTAACCATATACAATTGGGACTGGGTCGCATCGAAGTAATGACAAAAAAAGGAACAGTTCTCTTTTGTCATCCAGCAATGTTAGATGCTCTGCTCAAAAAAAATAAACTGACAAAATTTAGACGAAAAAGCGGCTGGGTCACGGTTGGAGTTGATCCTATCCGAATTAAATCCGTACCTGAGGCCTCTCAGTTGTTTAACGGTTTTGAACGACGGTCTAGCCACTGAGCAACTCAAACCATAATTTATTTCTGCTCATCTACCATAAATAAAAAGCTCCCCCAGAATCCCTCTGGAGGAGCTTTCTGCCATCCACGCCACAAGGAGTTTAGGCTGACAGCTCACGCGGTTATAGGTATATGTCCGCAGTTACTCCATAACCGACTGTTTGCTGATAAATCACGACAAAAAGTAAAACCACAAAAGGACTACCATTTAACATGCTGGGCCTTTGTAAACCCGCTCAGAACAGGCTTCTGTGTTAAAAATGTTATGTTAACCCCTACAGTGTTCTACCGCTAAGAAAAGCCCGAGGTTGCGCGTTACCCTCAGGGGGATGGTTCAGAAGGACCCGAGAAGTGGCAGTGGCTATGTTGCTGTCTGGTCAATATTTCTCTGCTCTCGTTCAAGCTTATCTTTACATTCAGTCAGTAGGCCTTGATCAAACAGCCGATCAGAGATGTCCAGCAGTTTTTTGACCCCAGAATTACACGCTGCATTTATCCCTTTAGGGCTCTTTGCTGCGTTAACTCTATCCAGCGCTTTCTCGCAAATCTTTTGCATTTCATCCACAGTAACTTCATCTTTCGATGCATTATATTCTTTTAATTATGGTTGAAGGTAACGGGTGGCAGGTTGGTATTCATTTTTTTCATATGGCTAGAGAAGTTCTGCCTGAGCAATAGCTCCGTTGAAATTTGAAACTTTAGAGCTTACCGTCTTTACCTCATGGGCATTATCGTAAAAATGCTTGATGTATTGAGCGGCCGGGATGATCCTCAGTGGGGCATGTTGTTCGCACTTTTTACATAGTCCATTTTCGTCTGTTCTTACAAAAATGCCTTGCGTACCACACCATTTACAGACAGCCATCTTTTTGAACTCCCCCCAGAAATGCTAACCACCCATATGTACCCGACACATTATAAAGGAAACCCGCCTCTTGTAAGGGACGGGTTTATGTTCTTGGGAAAGAATAAATCGATGTGTGAGGTGAAGCAAGTTGCCTTAACTCATAATTGCCGTGCTATTCAACGGACGTTTGAGTTGCTCAGTGGCTAGCACGTCGTTCAACCCCGTCGAACAGGCAAGCAGCCACACGTCTAGACATAGTTCGAACAGGATCAATTCCAACAGTGACCCAACCGCTTTTTCGTTTAAACTTTAACACGCGATTGTGCTCGAGTAGAGTATCGAGCACTAGTGGGGAAAAAAGGTGATAAGTACCATCTGCCAAAACCACATCGATACGGGTCAGACCCTCTCTTCTCAGGTCGCTACAATCTGGCATACACTTCTCCTCATGAGAAAAGGTTTTTTAATATTTACACACAAGGGCAAAATTGTATACCCAATAATTTTCAAAAACTAAAAACGCTCGCAGAATTGCTCGCAACGAGTGTTGTCAGCAACCCTCCTTGAATATTTTCTGACGCTAAAGAGGTAAAGCGGTCGCAATTACCCTCAAAGCGTCTTTTCTCCCAGTACCTTTTAAAGGTTGGTGTATGGGTAGTTTCTCCAGGCGACTGTTTGATACCCTTTGAATGAAATCAAAGCTCCTCGTGTCTGAGGTTTTATGAGGTAGGCAACAATGCTTTTTAAAGTGCTCCGCAAATCTCTTTGACTGCACACTGAAATCGTAACCGTCGATGTATAACCTAAATACAAGAGACACACCATGTCATCCCAGGTTATTTTGTCCGCCGAACACGCCAAACTATACAAGGCTTTTTCATTGCTCAACTTCTTCCGTATCATCCGCTAACTCGTCGAGGTCAATGACTCTTAATGCTGAGGAGGTCTTAAACTACAATTATGTCACATACTAAAGTAAAATCATGGTCACTTAACGCTGGCGATATAAGTTCTGAAAGCTCTCCTTCTGCTCCCTTTTCGGGTCAATTTTTATCACCTCTCGATCCTATTCTCGGCGGCCATGTCTGGGACTGGGGTCTCACGAATGGAGTTGGAGATATTTATGCATTGGGTAGTTATGAACATGAATTTCGCCATGAAGATGGTTCCTCCTATCTTGCAGAGGAACGTGTCACCCTTCCACCCTACACAAATTTACCAGGATTGGCCTATACCTATACATATAGTACTGAAGGTAAATATATTGATCTTCACACTCAATTTCATAGCAGTATGTTACTAACCAGGCAACCTAACCCCGTCCCAGAACCCTCCACCATTCTTCTCCTTGGTAGCGGTTTAGCGGGGCTAACTTGGTACAGGCGCAAGCGTAAAGGAGAGTAAAGGCCCTTGATAGTATAATCTCTAATGTGGGGTCACTTCGGCCCCGCTTTTTAATTCTCAAATGCCATGACTTGTAAGAGGAAAAACACCTTATTATTGATAGAGGTATTCAGTAAGCTCTTTAATACACAAAACGATGGCCACCTGGAAACGGGTGGCCTTTTCTCTATAACGGCAACTGACAAAAAAAGCCCCACTCTCCGGAGGGGGGATGGGAGTAGGGCAAGTTCTCTGTGCCTTATGAAGGTGGGAAAAGCAAAGGCAGCAGAGTTGTTTAACTCATAACACGCTTTGGAGTGTTGTCTACCGATAGCGTAGAAATCTTTCCTGTAAGTCACAACATCTGAGAAGAAAACCGGCTTCTTATTGATCGACATATTTAAGAAGCTCTTTAGTCCTCAAAATCAAGTCCACCGGATCATCGTCGGATGGACTTTTGTTTTCATGCAGACAATGCCTGCCTGCTTTCATAATACAGTCGATATACAGAGGATGTGCTGACGCCATAGTGTTCGGCAATTTCACGTTTACTGCAACCTGGCGTTTCGTAATCCTTTGAAGTTCGACGATCTCTTGAGATGTAAGCTTTGGTTTCGCTCCGAAGACAACACCGCGAGCTTTGGCTTTCTCACGACCTTCCAGAGAGCGTTCCCGGATCAACCCTCGCTCAAACTCTCCTATAGCAGCAGGAATGTTGAATCAATAGGTGGGTCTTATTCCCCGCAGCTTGCTGCGGGGTAGTTCATTGGCTTGCGCATTTTTTAGCACAAGCCATTTTTTTTGAAGTTTCTGCCCTGTGCATGACCGGCCATAAACGGAGATTTATATAATATTGTCCAGGCAGGATTGCGTACCTCTGTTATATTTAACAAACACTGGAAATTACGCTGAAAAGTGCTTGACAGGGCGTGTCTCCTTTGTTAAATGTATGCAGCATTTTGAGTGAAGACGCGTAGCTCAGTGGGAGAGCACTACACTGACACTGTAGGGGTCCGCGGTTCAATCCCGCGCGCGTCTACCAAAATCGCTCAAGGCAGGCAGAGGCATCCATGGATGCCTCTTTTCGTTAGTGCAAAGTGACCAGAAGGAAATCAAGATGTCGATGCTGAACGTAACATTGCCAGACGGAACTGTTAAGGAAGTCGCTGCCGGAACAACGCCGCTTGACGTCGCTCGTTCCATTGGTGAGGGTCTTGCGCGCCAGACAGTTGCTGCTTTTCTTGGTGACACTTTGGTCGACGTGACGACTTCTATCGATACCGACGTTGATTTACGTCTGGTGACCCTCAATACCCCCGAGGGTCTTGAGATCTACCGTCATTCGACTGCCCACCTGATGGCCCATGCGGTTAAAGAGCTTTACGGTCAGGACGTTCAGGTGACCATAGGCCCTGCGATCGAGTCGGGCTTCTATTACGATTTCTTCAGTGATAAGCATACCTTCAGCCCCGAAGAATTTGATGCGATCGAGCAGAAGATGAAGGCGTTGGCCAAAGCCAACCTGCCTATCGAACGCCAGGTCGTTAAAAGCTCCGAGGCGATCTCACTGTTCCGTGAGATGGGGGAGGACTACAAGGTTGAGCTGATTGAAGACCTAGACGTGGAGGAAGTCACACTTTATCGTCAAGGCACCTTTGTTGACCTGTGTCGTGGGCCCCATATCCCTGCAACGGGCATGCTTAAGGTCTTTAAGCTAACCAGCGTTGCCGGTGCTTACTGGCGTGGCGATGAAAAGAACGCCATGCTGCAGCGCATTTACGCGACAGCGTTTACCGATAAAAAAGAACTCAAGCAGTACCTGCATCGTATCGAAGAAGCCAAGAAACGTGATCATCGCAAGCTTGGCCGTGATCTCGATCTCTTCTCTTTCAGCGAAGAAGCTGGCGCGGGTCTGGTGATCTGGCATCCCAAGGGTGCTATGTTGAGAACCTTGATTGAAGATTTTGAAAAGCGTGAGCACGTAAAACGTGGCTACGATATCGTCATGGGTCCGCAGATCCTGCGTACCGAGCTTTGGCAAACTTCGGGGCATTTCGATAACTATCGCGAGAATATGTATTTCACAGAGATTGACGAGCAGAGTTATGGCATTAAGCCGATGAACTGTCTCGCTCATATGTTGATCTACAAGTCCAGGAGACGCTCTTATCGGGATCTTCCCTTACGTTACTTTGAGTTGGGAACGGTTCATCGCCACGAGAAGAGTGGCGTTCTGCACGGTCTGCTGCGTGTACGCGGATTCACCCAGGATGATGCTCATATCCTCTGCATGCCAGAGCAACTCGATGCTGAGATAAAAGACGTCTTGAGCTTTGTCCAGTATGTCATGGGCATCTTCGGTTTCGAATATGAGTTGGAAATCTCAACGCGCCCTGAAAAAGCCATCGGCTCCGACGAAGATTGGGAGCGCGCAACCAAGGCTTTGCAGAGTGCTCTTGATGACACCGGCCTGCCTTATGAGATCAACGAAGGCGACGGCGCTTTCTATGGTCCGAAGATCGATATCAAGCTGAAGGACGCTCTTGACAGGAAGTGGCAGTGTGCTACAATCCAGTGCGATTTCACCCTCCCGGAGAGGTTTGACCTCAACTATGTCGGGAGTGACGGCGAGAAACATCGGCCGGTCATGGTCCACCGGGTTATCCTGGGGGCCATTGAACGTTTTATTGGCGTGTTGATTGAGCACTACGCGGGCAACTTCCCTCTCTGGATTTCTCCGGTTCAGGTAAAAGTTCTCAACGTGACCGATAACCAGGCCGATTATGTCAATAAGGTCTGTGAAGAACTGCGTGAGCAAGGTGTTCGCGTACAGGCTGATTTACGTAATGAAAAGCTGGGATTCAAGATTCGCGAAGCCCAGATGGAAAAAGTTCCATATATGTTGGTCATCGGCGATCAGGAAGTATCCGCCGGTACCGTTACCGCTCGTCACCGTTCCGGCGAAAACCTGGAACCTATGACGCCAGCGGACTTTGTGCAATTCATTCAAGAAGAATGTCGACAGTTTCACTAGGAGGTGCGTCATAAGTAAGGACACAACAAATATCAACCAGGCAATTCGTGCCAGCGAAGTTCGCGTTATTGATGACGAGAACAACCAGCTGGGGGTTATGGACCTAAACTCTGCTTTACAAGCCGCAGAAGAACAAGGCCTTGACCTGGTTGAAGTCTCGCCGACCGCAAAGCCCCCTGTTTGCCGGATTATGGATTATGGCAAATATAAGTATCAGCAGAGCAAGCGTGCTGCTGAAGCAAAGAAAAAGCAGGTCAGGGTTGAGCTCAAGGAAGTCAAACTGCGTCCCAAAACTGATGACCACGATTACCAGTTTAAGGTGAGAAACGCTTTGCGTTTCCTCGGCGAAGGTAACAAGGTCAAGGTTACGATCATGTTCCGTGGCCGTGAAGTGACACATCCTGAGTTCGGTCGTCGCATCCTCGAAAGAGTCGCTATAGATTGTAAGGAGCTTGGGCAGGTTGAAAGCAGACCGAATATGTCCGGACGTTTCATGAGCATGGTGATCAGCCCGATTAAGAAATAAAGATAACGGCTTAAGGTCGTTACAGAATCAAAATATATAAGGAGAAACGTAATGCCTAAGATTAAGACCAATCGCGGAGCAGCCAAACGCTTCCGTAAGACTGGAACCGGCAAGATCCGGCGCAACAAGGCGTTTACCAGTCACATTCTGACCAAGAAATCGACTAAGCGTAAGCGTGATCTGCGTCAATCGACTCTGGTAGACAAGTCCGACGTCAAGAATATCCGCTGCCTGGTCCCTTACCTGTAAGGGACGCGCAGTATCCACACAACTCGTGAACTGTGGGGCTTAATATCTCCCCCTGCAGATCCGGGTGGCGGC
The DNA here is from genome assembly GCA_029859485.1 of Desulfuromonadales bacterium. Lineage (GTDB taxonomy): Bacteria > Desulfobacterota > Desulfuromonadia > Desulfuromonadales > BM103 > M0040. The sequence goes on from JAOUDB010000032.1 coordinate 13,292, forward strand.
AATGACCGCTTTACTGACTTACAAGGAGAAAAGCAATGGCAAGAGTAAAAAGAGGCTTTAAA
>JAOUDB010000345.1 GCA_029859485.1 Desulfuromonadales bacterium
GGATACGCTCCCGGAACAGAACCTTTGCCCGGGCATTTCCCCGGCCGAAATCGCATCATAAGCGGCTCCCTGATTACCGCCGAATTCGCCCTCGAGCAGGGGCGAGAAGTCATGGCCGTCCCCGATGGCATAGACCGCAAAACCAGCTATGGACCAAATCTCTTATCAAACAAGGCGCGCATCCGGTTACGGAAGCCTCGGAAGTCCTTGAGATTCTTGACGTGACCAGAGTGAGCAGAAAAAGTGCTTCCACCCGTCAAAAAACAGATTACAACCTTTCGGAACCGGCCAGCAATGTGCTCTCCAAACTCGACCTAAACCCGCGTCACAGCGATGAACTTGCTGGGGAAAGTGGGTTGACACCTATGGAGCTTTCGGCTATTTTACTGCAGCTAGAGCTACAGGATTATGCTGAAAAGCTGCCGGGCGGTCGTTATATACGAGGTCACCAGGCACGCTGAAACTTTGAAAAGTACAACGGAGTCTGCTTGAGAGAACGGGTCCTGGCAATTGTAAGCTTCATCGCCCAATACTTTCTCGATGATCGTGACATGGCGACAGAGAACGATCTTGTCGAAGAGTTGCTGTCTGTTGGTTTTGAGGCTGAAGAGATCGATGCTGCTTTCTGCTGGATGGAAAGTCAGGCACTTTGCGCACCAACCGGCAGCGAAACCTCGTTGAACATCCCATCGCTCAGTCACCGGGTCTTTACCACAGAAGAGAACCGGGCGCTGTCTTCAGATGCCCGCGGCTTCTTAACCCGCTTGAGGACCATGGGGATTCTGGATGATGACGTTCAGGAAGAAGTCATCGACAAGGCTCTTCTGATGGCAGAAGACGAGGTCACCCTGAAAGAGATTAAAACCATTACGGTACTGGCCATGTTCGCCAACTCACAGAACGAATGGCGCAGGGAATTCGACTGCCTGCTCGAAGATGACTGGCAACGCCTACTTAACTAACAAGCTAAAGGCTGCAGGACATTCTGCGGCCTTTTTCATTTCCAAGAGAAGATTTGACTGAATATTATGGCGAATTCACTGGTTATCGTAGAGTCACCGGCCAAGGCCAAAACCATCGAGAAATTTCTCGGCAAAGGTTATCAGGTACTGGCGTCCTATGGACACGTTAGAGATCTCCCCAGCAAAGACGGTTCCGTTGACGTCGATAACGACTTCCTCCCCAAGTATGTCGTTTCAGCCAAAGCCAAAAAGCAGCTGACGATTCTAAAGCAAGCTCTCAAAAAGGCTGACAACCTGGTCCTCGCAACTGACCCCGACCGCGAAGGGGAGGCGATTGCCTGGCATCTTCTGGAAGCTCTCGGCGTTGATGAAAAAGGTGATTCGCCTCATGTCAGCCGGGTGGTTTTTCACGAGATCACCAAGGACGCTGTCAACGAAGCAATCGCTAACCCGCGCCAGATTTCGACGGAAATGGTCGATGCTCAACAGGCTCGCCGTATCCTCGACTACCTGGTTGGCTTTAACCTGTCCCCGGTGCTGTGGCGCAAGATCCCCGGAAGCCGCTCTGCAGGTCGTGTCCAGTCAGTTGCCCTGCGACTGATCTGTGAACGAGAAGAAGAGATCGAAGCCTTTCAATCCAAGGATTACTGGACCATCGAGGCCACTATGGCCAACGCTGAGAAGACCACTTTTTCGGCGAGGCTGCACACCATTGATGGCAAGAAGGTTGCCTCCAGCGCCAAGAACCTTGAGTCAAATGCCTACCAAGTGATTGCCGACCAGAAAGCGGCAGAGGCCCTGGTTGAAGAGATCAAGCCTCTTCCGGTACAGGTCTCAACCGTCAGCCGTACGGAAAAGAAGCGCCGTCCGGCGGCACCCTTTACCACCAGCACCCTGCAGCAGGAAGCTAACCGCAAGCTCGGCTTCTCGGCGCGCAAGACTATGTCAACGGCCCAGAAACTCTACGAAGGGGTTGACACCGGCGATGGCCCCGTAGGTCTGATCACCTATATGCGTACCGACTCGGTGACACTGTCCAACGTCGCCATCGAAGAGGCTCGCCAGGTGATTGAGGAACGCTTCGGCAAAGAGTATGTTCCTGCCAAGCCACGCACCTACAAAAGCAAAGCGAAAAACGCACAGGAAGCTCACGAGGCGATTCGTCCCACCGGCCTGGCACGCCACCCGGAAACGCTCAAGACCTTTCTCGATGCTGATGAAATCCGTCTCTACAAGCTGATCTGGGAGCGCACCATTGCAGCCCAGATGGCAGATGCCCTTCTCGACGCGACCACCATAGACATTCTCGCCGGTGAAAAATTTCTGTTCCGCTCTTCGGGACAGGTGGTTCGCTTCCCGGGCTTCATGAAAGTCTACATTGAGGGCAAGGATACGGAGAGCGAAGAAATCGAAGGTCTCCTGCCCAGCCTGAACGAAAAAGAAGCCCTAAGTTTCGAAGAGCTGCAGGGCGAAGAACATACCACCCAACCGCCACCACGATATACGGAAGCCTCGCTTGTCAAAATTCTGGAAGAGAACGGTATCGGTCGACCATCGACCTACGCCGCGACCATGAACACCTTGGTGGAACGCAACTATGTGCAGTTAATCAAACGCGTTTTCTTCCCGCAGGACCTCGGACGCGAAGTCATTCGCTTTCTCCTGCAGTGTTTCGACAAGTACGTTGATTACCAGTTCACCGCCAACATGGAAGATGACCTCGATGCCATTGCGCTGGGCAAGGGGGAATGGAAATCCTTCCTAAAAGACTTTTGGATCCCTTTCAAGCAAGAGGTCGAGGTCGTCAAAGAAGTCCGCTTTGTCGGTGAGCCTCTTGATGAGAAATGCCCTGAATGCGAACAGCAACTGACCAAGAAGTACGGACGCAACGGTTACTTCATCGCCTGCGATGGCTACCCCGAATGTAAATACACCCGCCCGGTCAACGGCGAGCGTAATGCAGAGGTTGTTCTTTCTGACGAAAAATGTGAAAAATGTGGAAAACCGATGCAGTTTAAAGAAGGACGGTACGGCAAGTACCTGGCCTGTTCAGGCTATCCGGATTGCAAGAACAACCAGCCGCTGATCAAACCGAAATCGCTCGAAATTGACTGCCCTTCCTGCAAGGAAGGCGAGATCATGGAAAAGAAGAGTCGTTACGGCAAAATCTTCTATTCCTGCAATCTCTACCCGAAATGCAAATACGCACTCTGGGACCAGCCTTTTGAAGAGCCTTGCCCGAAATGTGCTTTCCCGCTGACCGTCGAGAAGACCACAAAGCGTGCTGGTACCGTACGCAAATGTCCTCAGGAGGAATGTGATTATCTGATCACCCTGATTGAGCCCGAGGTAAAGCCGGCCGCAAAAAAAGCTCCGGCTAAGAAGACTGTCAAGAAAACCACGGCAAAGAAGGCTCCGGCGAAAAAGTCGACGGCAAAAAAAACGGCCGCCAAGAAAACGATTAAAAAAGACGCCTGAGTTAAAGTTGACATACAAAACAGAAAAGGCCGGGCTGATTGCTCGGCCTTTTCTGTCCTTTGCACGGCTCCATATAGGATATAAAGCAAGACAAACTTATACCATTCATTAACGCAAAGGCACGGAGGCGCAGAGAGAAACTGCCAAATCGAGACATTTTAAGAAAACGCATAGATTCTTCCTCTGCGACTTTGCGTCTCTGCGTTATTTTATTCTATTAAAGAAACGTTGCTTTACCGAAGGCCTGCCAATGTGGACAGAACAAAGCAGGGAACAGTCTTAAGACTTCTTTTCATCTGCGCGGAATTGAGCTTTTAGCTTTGCTTATCACACCACATACCCGCTAAAATATTGATTCACGGCAACAAACAACTCTTAACCCCTTTGGAATATCCATCATGACACCCATCACAATTATCGGTGCCGGCCTCGCCGG
>JAOUDB010000346.1 GCA_029859485.1 Desulfuromonadales bacterium
CGAAGCCTCGGTGATCTGACGAATACTGACGCCTTCGAAGCCGTGAGCGAGAAAGAGCTGTTCCGCGTGCCTAAGCAGTAGGGCCCTGGTGTCTTTGTTTTGTCTACTACAATCTCTCATTGAATCAATGTTTTAAACATTGTTTAAATGTCTGTCAAGCAGAGAATTAAAAGGTCTTTTTGTTCTGGCGCCTGGAACAGAAACGCCTCGACTTATGTATAGGCATAGTCGAGGCGTTCCTTTATCTTTAAGAGCTACCTTCTGCTTTGATTAAAATGCGAACTCAGGGCCTTTGCCTGGCTTGTCGTCGTCATCTTCATCTTCGTCAAAGTCGAGGCTTTCAGCCGGAAGGGTTTCACTGTCGGCGCCGAAAGGTTGATCAATGTTGATGTCCTGATCATCTTCACCGAGGGGAATGTCTTCTGTTGCTCCACCTGCCTGGTCTTCTTCTTTGAGAAAGTCGAAGCCGAAGTCGACTGCATCATCAGAGGCTTCCTCTAGCTCTTCATCGGCCTCGTCGATGATTGGCTCAGGGGCTGTCACTGTCGCTTGCCCCGGAGAAAAGAAGCCGCGTAAGTTGAATTTGGCTTTGTGCTCGACCAGGTCGTTATTACACTTTTTGCAACTGTCCAGGTGGTCAAAGCTGTGGTATCCGCATTTTGGACACTTCATGGGTTCTCCTTGTGCTGATTTAAGTTGCTTCCGGCAGGAGCTTTCTTCCAGTCGCCATAAAGATACTGCAAAATAGGGGTTGCTGCCAAGCCTGCAGTTTCTGCCCGTAAAATTCTTGGTCCCAGATGGACCGGTTGGTAGCCTGCAGCCGTTATTTTGTTGATCTCTGCGCGGGAAAAACCACCTTCCGGACCTATCAGCAGGCGGACACCTGCAGGTGGCGTTACGGGGAGCGCTTCTGCCAGAGGCATCGACCCGGCTTCCCAGAGCACCAGCTTGAGATCACTGCTCGCTTCTTCCAGAACTTCTGATAAATTCTGCAAGGGTTTTACTTCCGGTAAAAAAGTTCTGCGGCTCTGGCGTGCTGCTTCACTGGCAATGCGTTGCCAACGCTGTTCTCGTTTCTTCAACCGGGCAGGGGTCAGGTTCGGGACGGCATGCTTTGTCTCTACGGCCTGGAAGGTGTGTACGCCAAGCTCTGTACCTTTTTGCAGGACCAGGTCAAATTTGTCGCCCTTTGGCAGCGCCTGCAGAAGAGTGATTTTCAGGCTTTCCTGAATTTCATGCCATTGACGAATGAGTCTGGTGGTTGCCTGTTCGGTCTGCAACTGTTCGATCTGGACTTCGCAGCAGTGACCGCAGCCGTCTAGAAGCAAGACGATCGCGCCCGCTCTAAGACGCAAGACCTTGCGCAAGTGATGATAGGGTTCCCCGCTGATAACGATCTGGGCGCTTTGCAGGCTTTCTGCGGGGACGAAAAATCGGACAGGGTCACTCATAACCGTTGATAGACGATACAGGTCCACTCGTCACGATGGTTTATTGAGAGCTGTTTTAAGTTAAAGGGGCTAAAACCGTCGATCACCTGCTGCTCCTGTTCAATCAGAATTCCGGAGAGCACCAGACGGCCCTGTGGACCCATTCGCTGAACAAGCTGGCTTGCCAGACGAATATTTTCTCCTGCCAGAATGTTTGCCAAGACCAGCTCGTATTGACCGGAAATCTGATCCAGCGTTTGCTCGGTAATGGTTACAAAAGGGTCGAGTTGATTCTGTTGCACATTCTCCACGGCAACCCGACAGGCATCGCTGTCTATGTCGCATGCAAGCACTTCTTTGGCACCGAGTGCGGCACCAGCCATAGCCAGGATTCCTGAGCCTGTACCGACATCGAGAATTTTTAGTGGCGGGTGTCCACTTGCAAAGTGCTCGGCGAGAGCGTCCAGGCAGAGCCCGGTGGTGGCATGTGTGCCGGTGCCAAAAGCTTGCCCGGGGTCGAGTGTGAGGACGACCTCGTTGCCCGTTTTGGGCCAGTCAATCCAGGAGGGATGAATAACGAGGCGATCACCGACTTTAAAGGGTGGAAAGTGCTGCTGCCAGTCGCTTGCCCAGTCGTGGTCTGCCAGTTCCCGGTGCTCCATGTGGAGTTCTGCGAGATCGGGATAGGTGCCGGCCAATGAGGTTAGCTCCCGCTGTATCGTTTCGCAGAGGAGTTCGACGTTTTCAGGGTAGTTGAAGTATGCCTTTAGCACCGGGTCGTTGGCGAGCGTCTCTGGTGACGGAACAACAAACGTGTCGAGTGTTTTTTCCGCGGCCGTGATTCCAGTGCAGCCAAGATCCAGCAAGATTTGAGAGACCATATCGACCGACTGGTCCGGTACGGTGAGGTATATTTCCAGCCATTTGTTTGTCATGAGATGTTGTTTAACGGAGTTTATGGGGTATTGCAATAGAATTTCTTGACCTGCGAGTGAGAGCTCTGAAATAATAGTCCTTAGCTAATGAGAAAAAAGGATGTAGTGGTAATAAATGCGCTTTATAGTTTCTGTTTGACTCTTGGAAGTTGCTGATTTGTCATTGTAATGGCGGTGAAGGCGTAATATTTGATGTTTGTTTTTTCATTAGATTCTGTTAGACTTCAGTGATGTTCTCATGAGGATTCTTGATGTCAACTGGTCAGGCAATTTATCTGCTTTCTGATGCAACCGGTGAAACCGCTGAAAAAATGGTTTTGGCGGCATTAACCCAGTTTCGTGATAAGCCGGTACGCTTGATTCGCGTCAACAATGTTCGTACCAAGAATCAGGTCTACGAGTCTCTTGACGAGGCTCTTGCCAACAGTGCTCTTGTTGTTTACACGATTGTTAACAGGGAGCTCGCCCAGTTAACTCATGATGAGTGTGACAGTTTAGGTTTAATCAGTATTGATCTGCTGACACCGCTTCTGATGAAGGTTGCTCACTTTGTTGGACGGTCTCCGAAAGAGACGCCGGGCCTCTTGCATGGTATCGATGAAGCCTATTTCCGACGCATTGAAGCGATCGAGTTTACAGTCAAGCAGGATGATGGTCAGGAACCTCGTAACCTCTACCTGGCTGACATCGTCCTGGTCGGGATTTCCCGAACCAGCAAGACGCCGCTTTCAATCTATCTGGCTCACCGCGGCTGGAAGGTAGCCAACGTACCACTGGTGAAAGGGATCGATCCTCCCCCGGAACTCTACGAGATCGACCCGAAGCGAATCGCAGCCCTGATCATAGATCCCCAGCGTCTGGTTGAGGTGCGTGCCGCACGTTTGCGTAACCTGGGTCAGGATCCCAGGGCGGCTTACGCTGATTATGAAGAGATCGAAGAAGAATTGAAGTTTGCCAAAAAGTTTTTCCGTGGCCACCCCTGGGCGGTTATCGACGTCTCGAGTAAGGCGATTGAAGAGACGGCAAATGAGGTCCTTGTTCGTTTGGGGCTAAAGTAAGTTGTAACGAGAGTTTGTGAAGAGATTCATTAGCGTTGCAGGACACTAGTTAACGGATGTTCGTTGTCACACAGGAATTAAAGAATAGAACTTAATAGAGGAGAAATGATTATGCGTATTCTCGTAGTAGAAGACGAAAAGAAAGTTGCCAGCTTTATCCAACGAGGTCTGGAAGGTGAGGGTTTTTCGGTTGACGTGGCTTACGATGGCGAATCCGGTGTTGAAATGGGTAGCCAGAGCTCCTTCGACCTGATTCTCATGGATGTTATGCTGCCGAAGATGGATGGACTACAGGCTATCAAGGCCTTGCGCGAAAAAGGTGTTGAAAGCCCGGTGCTCTGCCTGACCGCCAAAGATACGGTTGAAGACATTGTCGCCGGCCTCGATTCAGGCAGTGACGATTATCTGACCAAACCGTTTGCCT
>JAOUDB010000347.1 GCA_029859485.1 Desulfuromonadales bacterium
ATTTTGGAGACAACCTAAAACAATCTTCCTTACGTTTTTATTTAAGTCCGTCAATCTTTCGGCTTCTCCTTCTGTACAATTTTTTCCAGAAATTCTGGGACCACTGGGTTTTCCTGCCCGCAGTAGGGGCAATGAATTTTTCGACATCCGCCGAGACAGCCACCGCAGCCTTTTTCACGGAGCATCTCGGGAGTCAATTCATGTTCGCAGAAAGTACACTTCACGCAAGAAGCCCCGTCATCAACAAGAACTTATTAAGTGCCCAGCCCACGGCAAAAGCCATACCGGTCACCAGGAAGAAGATCGTCAGAGAGGTTTTCCAGCCACGCTCCTTCTGCATAACCAGGAACTGCGCAACACAGGGAACAAACAAGGTCAGGGTGACTGCGGCAACCGTCAGCTGTACAGGGTCGAGCAAACCTTCTGTCTGCAGATCATAAAGACCGGCCGCGCCAAAATCACGGCGAAAGAAACCAAAGATAAAAGCTGCCGAAGCCTCGTTCGGCAAGCCGAGCAAACGCATCACCGGGTTGAACATACCGACCAGCCATTCCAGCGCCCCGGAAAGTTTTCCAGCCCAGAGCAAAACGGAAGCAATCATGAAGAGTGGGAAAATCTCCATGAAATACCACTGCATGCGGGTGAGGGTCTTGATCATAACGTTCTGTATCTGGGGCAGACGCATCGGCGGGATTTCCATGTAGAACATCGGCCGCTCACCGGGTACGATTTGCGCGGCCAGAAAGCCAACCAGCAAGAACACACCGACCATGCTCACCATCCAGGCCATCAAGGCACCAGGCACACCGGAGAGAAGGCCAAGGATAACTCCCATCTGTGCGCTGCAGGGAATGGCAAGAGCAAGCAGCAGGGTCGCAATAATCCGTTCACGGGTCGACTCCAAGGTCCGGGTGACGACCGTTGCCATGGTATCGCAACCGAAACCGAGGACCATAGGAATAACCGCACGTCCGTTCAGGCCGATTTTTTTAAAGACCCTGTCAACCAACATCGCCAAACGGGGGAAATAGCCACTGTCCTCGATGACGGCAAAGGCAACAAAGAAGGTTCCGACAATCGGCAGGATGATAGCAACGGCGTAGCGAACCCCGAGGGTGAACAAGCCGTATTCACCGACGAGCAGTTCGTTGAGCCAGTACCAGGGGATATACTTCTCACACAGACCAATCACCCAGGGGTTGAGAAACTCTTCAAAGATAGTCCCCTCAAGGAAATCAACAACGGTTCCCGCACCGAAGCCGCCGACAAACTGGTAGAGGCCCAGGTAGAGAACGATCAGCAGCAAGGGCACACCGGTCCAGGGGTTCATGGTCCAGTTGGAGACATGATCGGCGAAGGTCTGCTGATTGCCATCTTTCTGAGTTATGACACCATCCAGGAGGCCTTTACAGACCCGTTTACGCTCAAGGCTGATACGCAGATGCAGGTCCACACGCCGATCAAAGATGGTGTCATTAACAGCCTTTTCCACACTTTCGTAGCGATCACCTTCCCTGGCCTTGACTCTCTCGGCAATCTCCTCATCACGCTGCAACAGCATAAGGGTCAAACTACGCCGGTTGAGGGTGTAGTCACCTTGCATCAGCCTGCTGATGCCATGGATGTCTTTTTCGAGATCTGTTGCATAGTTAAATGTCGCTTTACTGACTTTAAAATCACGTATCGCATCTCGCAGCTCCGACAGGCCTCGCTTGGCACGCCCCATCGCACCGCCAAGAACAGGGATTTGCAACTTCTCCTGCAGCAGGGCGATATCGACATGCATGCCGACCCGCTCCGCCTCATCCATAATGTTGATCAGAAGGATAACCGGCAATCCTGCTTCGATGAGCTGGAGTGTCATCGGCAGCATTCTCTCAAGATTGCGTGCATCGATGACGTGCAGCACTACATGCGGCGATTCCTCAAGGAGAATCCGCCTGGCCACCCGCTCTTCCTCAGTAATAGGGAGCAAAGAATACATGCCAGGGGTATCGAGAACCTGATAATGTTCACCGGCGATCTCGCATTGTCCCCGTGAGACTTCAACAGAGGTGCCAGGGTAATTGGACACTGTCGTGTAGCTGCCGGTCATGGTGTTGAAAACCACACTCTTACCGACATTCGGGTTACCAACCAGGATAATTTTCTTTTCGGTTTGCGCTTGGCTTTGCATAGACGTACGGAGAGCCTTCCATCTTGTTATTGATAATCATTTTCAGAACAACACAAAAAAAAAGAGACTTAGCTTAAGTTATGGAGGAACAGTCTGCGCAAGAACCGTAAAGCTCAAGACGATGGCGTTCAATCAAAAAGCCATGTTCTCCGGCGACTTCCACCTGGAGAGCCTCGATACGAGGATCCTCGAATTCGACGATTTTCCCGCAGGAAACGCAGATCAGGTGATCATGATGCTCGTCATGATCGCTGGCCTCGTATCGTGCCTGGCCATCTCCAAAATGACGCTGCTCAGCAATGCCGCATTGTGCAAACAGTTTCAAGCTGCGATGAACAGTTGCATAGCCGATGCGAGGGTGCTGCTTGCGCAAACGCAGATAGAGTTCTTCTGTCGAAAGATGCGACCCGGCACGAAGAAACTCTGCGAGAATAAGCTCACGTTGGTTGGTTGATTTCAACCCCTGAGAAAGAAGGAAATCTTTAAATTTTTTTTTGCTGTCAGCATTTCCCATAAACCCATTCCAATTGAAAACGGATTTCAACTTAAACGGGAAGAGAGACGCTGTCAAGTGAATTTTGAGAGAAGAAACTCCCTCTGCTGGCTAACCCTGAACGGGGAAAACCTGGTAAAGATACATCGTGAGTTTGCCCATCAGGTTGAACATGAGCATGATGCCAACGGCCATCAGCATGGCTCCGGTGAAAACTTCAACGAGACGGATATATTTCCTGAACCTATTGAAGGCAACCAGGAATTGGTGAAACAGAAGGCCTGCGAGCAGGAAGGGAAGTCCGAGACCCAGAGAATAAACAGAGAGCAGTCCAATACCCTCACCAATATGCCCAGACGACGCAGCAACCATCAGAATGGAAGCCAGGATCGGTCCGATACAGGGAGTCCAGCCTGCGGCAAAGGCAACACCAACCACAAAGGTACCGATGTAACCGCTGGGTTTCTTGTGTAGATGAACCCTCTTCTCACCAAGCAACACACCGAAATGAAAGATGCCTGTCATATGAACACCGAAGAGGAAAATTAATAAGCCGCCGATCTTTTCGACCCATTCCAACCCTTCGCGCAAAAAGAACTGAAACTTACTTGAAGCAACGCCGGCAATGGCTCCCAGCAGAACAAATACGACAGTAAAACCCAAGATAAAACAAAGCGAATGCAGAAGAACCGTGATCCGCACTTTCGCATTGGGGTGTGCATCTTCAAGTTGGCTGAACGAGAGTCCGGTAATGTAAGTCAAGTAAGATGGGATCAGGGGCAACACACATGGTGACGCGAAGGATAGAATCCCAGCGGTAAAAGCTATCCAGTAAGTTATGTTAGCGGCTTGTTGCAAGCGGATTATCCTTTCGCCAACTCCTTGAAATACTCAATCGTCGTAGGGTGCGCCCAGTCTATAGCGCCAATAATTTTATCATCAACGACACCATCTTTTCGTATCACGTAAGACTCCGGGAATTTGTATACTCCGTAAAGATTCTGTGCAACGCCCTGATCATCGTAAAGGACAGAGAACTTATGTGGCGATTTCTTCAGAAATTCAGGAACGACACTCCGCCCATTTTCCTCAACATTGATCGCCAGCATCACGAAGTCTTCACCGGCCATAGCCTCATTGAGCTTCTCCATTGAGGGCATTTCCGCCCGGCA
>JAOUDB010000349.1 GCA_029859485.1 Desulfuromonadales bacterium
GCGTTGTGCTCTTCTTTGTCTTCGCCTTCTTCATCAGCGGTCTTCTGGTCTATCTTTTTACCCGCTCGCACCGGGTGACCGCGATGGCCCTGATCTGCTCGCTGATTGCCGTCATCTGGCAGCTTGGCTTGCTAACCTATCTCGGCTTCGGTATTGATCCGATGGGCATCTTGGTGCCCTTCCTGATTTTTGCCATCGCGGTCAGTCACGGTGTGCAGATGATCACAGCCAATCGAGCCGCTGTGTTTAACGGTGACGATGGCCTGACGGCGGCACGCAGCAGCTTCCGCAGCCTGCTGGTGCCGGGAGGTGTCGCTCTGATCTCAGACACCATCGGCTTTATTACCATCATGCTGATCGACATCGAAGTAATCCAGCAGATGGCGATTACCGCCAGCCTCGGGGTGGCGACGATTATTTTCACCAATCTTATGCTGCTGCCGATCCTGCTTTCCTACATCGGTTTTCCGAAAGACTACAAGCAGCGCCTGCGCGAAAGTATTCAGAAAATGGATCGTTTCTGGATGCGCGTGTCGCGAACCGCAAAGCCCTGGCCTGCTGCTGCGCTGATCATTTTTGCCACAGGGTTGATGATCTTCGGCGCCATGCGCGGCAGTGAGATCAAGATTGGCGACCTGCACCAGGGGGTTCCGGAGCTGCGTCCGACGTCGCGCTACAATACTGACAGCAAAACGATCACCGAGCACTTCTCGATTGGTGTCGATATGCTCAACGTTATCGTCGAAACCGTTGAAGATGGTTGTATCGACTACGAAGTTATGGAGAACATTGATACCTTTGCCTGGCAGATGACCAACACCACGGGTGTGCAATCCGTAATCGGTCTGCCAGGAATCGCCAAGGTCATCAACGCCGGATGGAGCGAGGGCGCTCTCAAATGGCGGGTTTTACCACGTAACCGCCAGGTTCTGGTCGAAGCGGTCCAGTACATTCCGACCAGCAGCGGCCTGCTCAACTCTGACTGTTCGGTTATGCCGGTGATGATCTTTACCGCGGATCACAAGGCGGAGACCATCTCCCATGTTGTTGATACGATCAAGAGCTATCAAGCCGAGAATGGTACGGAAAAGGTCAAGTTCCGTCTCGCAACCGGCAATGTCGGGGTTATGGCGGCAACCAACGAAGAAGTCTCTGCGGCACAGTTCCCGATTCTCATTTACGTCTTTAGCGCAATTATCATCCTCTGCCTGCTGACTTTCCGTTCCCTGCGTGCGACCCTGGCGATCACCCTGCCGCTTGGCCTGGTTTCGTTGCTGGCTTATGCACTGATGACGCAACTGGAGATCGGGCTAAAGGTTTCAACCTTGCCGGTTGTGGCTCTTGGCGTCGGCGTTGGTGTTGACTACGGCATCTACATTTACAGTCGCTTCCAATCTCACCTCGACGAAGGCCTGACGATTTACCAGGCGTATCACGAAACCCTCAAGGTCACCGGCAGCGGCGTGCTGGTCACCGGGATTACCCTGGCCATAGGAACGGCGACCTGGATCTTTTCACCCCTGCAGTTTCAGGCGGACATGGGAATCTTGTTGACCTTCATGTTCCTGCTGAACATGCTTGGCGCCCTGCTGCTATTGCCGGCTCTTGCGAGTTGGCTGCTCAGGCTCGGAAAGCGCACCTGATTGCGTAAGACAACAACTTCAATAACAGGGCAACTCTGAATGGTAAGTTCCTCCAACTGGCAACCACGTTCTCCTTCGGTGATCGCAGCGATCATGGCGACCTGCGCGAAATTCCCCGATCGGCCGGCATTTGTCTACCGGGTCGCCAAGCAGGAATTTACCGTCGACTACGCCAAGCTGCGTAAAGACGTCATCCTGCTGGCCAGGGCTTTTGAAGAACGCAAGGTCAAGCGCGGCTGCCGTGTCATGTTGCTCTCTGACAATCGCTATGCCTGGATTGTTACCGACCTTGCGCTCATGGCAATCGGCGCGGTCAGTGTACCGCGGGGCAGTGAAACTCCGACCCAGGAGCTGGAATTCATCCTCAATCACGCCCGCTGCTCTTTCATGGTTGTTGAGACCGATGCTTTGCTGGCCCGTCACCAGGAAATGCTCAGTACTCACAAGGAAGTCAAAACCCTGTTCATCATAGAGGGTAGTCAGAAACACACCCTCTTCAATCGTCTTTACGCCTACAACGATATTCTCAAAGACCGCACCCTCAGCGAAGATGATTTCAAACGCTTTGATCGCATGGTGGCTAAAATCACCCAGAAAGACCTGGTAACGATCATCTTCACCTCAGGGACCACTGGCAAGCCTAAAGGCGTTATGCTTAACCACCGCAATATTCTCTTTAACACGGAAACCCTGCCGCCGGTAATCGCCATCACCGAAAAAGATTTATGGGTTTCCATCCTGCCCAGCTGGCATATTTTCGAGCGGGCCCTTGAGTTGCTGGCTTTGAGTAGCGGCAGTTGTATTGTTTACTCAAACCTGAAAACCTTCTCCAATGATCTGGTGACTTATCATCCGACCCTTGTGGCGACGGTGCCGAGGCTGTGGGAGTCGCTCTACACCAAAGTCACAGCCGCCATTTTGGAGAAGGGTCCCCGTGCTTTTGCAATTTTCAACCTGCTGGTCAAAACTTCAGTCAGGTTTCGTCATGCCCGCCGCCACCTGACTGGTCAGCTGCCACAGTTTAGTCGTTCAAACCTGCTGGTGCGAAGCTGGCGCAACCTGGTTGCTTTGGTCGAGATGCTTCTTCTCGCCTTGCCCTACTGGTTAGCGCAGAAGAAGCTTAAACCCCTGCTGGATAAATTCGGCGGACAGTTGCGAATGGCTGTGAGTGGCGGCGGAACCTTGCCGACCTACCTGGAAAGCTGGCTCGATGCCATCGGCATTCGCATTGTCAACGCCTACGGCATGACCGAGTGCGCGCCAGCCATCGCCGGGCGTGGCTACAACAGCAAAATCTTCGGTACGCTGGGGCGACCGGTCGGCGTCACGGAACTGCGTATTGTTGACGGTGAGGACCAAGAGGTTGGTCCCGGTATCGAGGGCAACATTGAAGTGAGAGGGCCGCAGGTCTTTGACGGTTATGACGATAACGACGAAGAAAATCGTAAGTCGTTTACTGCTGATGGGTTTTTCCGTACCGGTGATCTCGGTAAGCTGACGATTTCGGGGGAACTGGTCCTGACCGGACGCTCCAAGGAGATTATTGTCCTTGCCAGCGGCGAGAATATCGACCCGTCACGCATCGAAGGAGCCATCGGCCAGCTGCCGTTCGTCAAAGACGCAGCACTTGTAGGCCAGGATCGCAAAGGTCTGGGTGCCCTGATCGTACCGGACTGGGACAAACTGAAGGATTTCATGGCCGAGCATTTCGGCCACACGACCGGGACATCCGAAGAGCTGCATGAAGACCTCGCCATGCGCGACCGGATTAAAAATGAAATCAACCGTCTGTTGCAAGCCAAGAATGGTTTTAAACCATACGAAAAGCTGCAGAAGATCGATTTCCTCAAACATGAGTTTACGGTTGGTGAGGAGTTGACGAATACTTTTAAGAAGCGGCGGCATGTGATTGAGAAGAAGTATCGGGAGTTGATTGATCGGTTGTTTAAATAACCTTTCCATGCCCGGAAATGCTCATTGCTAACAATTCTATTTTACCTGCGTTTCTATTAGCTTAATCCCGAAAACTCACCATTACCTTGACTCCTCAGGTTTTTCTTATATTGCAGAGTCAGTAAGAATTTACCCTTCTGCCAATCTGAGCAATGCCAAATGATGCGAGAGGACAAATAATAGTCTTTAATTGCCTGAACAGTTCGAGATCAACTCTCATCGGAACTTTTCGGTGAAATCCC
>JAOUDB010000348.1 GCA_029859485.1 Desulfuromonadales bacterium
TTCCTTGTTCCTTGTTCCTTGTTCCCTGATTACTGATTACTGATTACTGATCGTATAAATATTGTATCGTTTTATCCTCTGAATTTCTGTATTCTGTGCACTGTTTCAAAACGTTAATCTCCATGTCAAATCAATCACTAAGGATCGACCATGTCTGACACCTCGCAATTTCTGGCCATGCCTGATGCAGCAATCGACGAAGCGGACATTCTCCTTCTGCCAATCCCTCTCGAGAGGACAGTCTCTTTCAAGCCCGGCACGGCAGAAGCCCCGAAAGCAATACTGGACACCACAGAACAACTTGAGTTTTATGAAGAAGACGCCGGCTGGTCACCTTTCAAGCATATGAAGCTCACCGTTCTAACTGACTTTACCGATGATCGCTCACTTTCCGATGCAGAGTTTCATGCCAAACTGACTGAATACGTAGCCTCATTACCTAAAGAAAACCTCTTTATCGGCCTCGGCGGCGAGCATTCTCTCACCCCGTCCCTGGTCGAGACCCGCATGCCGAAACCGGGCACAGTCCTCTTTCTAGACGCCCACGCAGACATGCGCACCAGCTATGAAGGCAGCAAGTACAGTCACGCCTGCCCGGTCACCCGCCTTCTGGGCCAAGGGCACAAAATCGTCATGGCCGGGATACGATCAATTTACGAGAGCGAGGTCAAGGTGATCGAGAAGAATCCCAACATCTCTCTCTTTCTAGACTGGGATTTACGCGGTAAGGGGCAATGGGAATCCTTCCTGCAAAGAGTGAATTCACTCGAAGGGCCGGTCTACCTGTCAATCGATATGGACGTTTTCAATCCTGCCACCGTTCCCGGTGTCGGCACACCACAACCGGGCGGCTTTTCCTGGTACCAGATGATTGAAGTGCTTGAATCACTCTTTTCCAGAAAAGAGATCGACCTGCGCGGCGTCGACATGGTGGAGATCGTTCCGGAACCCAGTAGGGTTTCCGAGATGACTGCAGCGAAGCTCCTGTTGAAAATCATTTCATTCTGGGGTTGTGCCAAGGGATATAATTTGAAGCCAGAGGCCGGCAGCCAGACACAAATAGATTACGAATGACTCTTCCGCATCTATGAATGGTCGGGCGGGAAGAGGTTACAGCCCCATCGGGAAAAAGACCGCCTTCTGCAACACGCTGTTGAAGCCCCTCTCCCACTTGCCCACAACAGTAAACGCCATCATATCCTGAATGGCGATCATCTTACCGAAAATGCGCTCGTAACTCAGGTTCTCTTCTTCACCGGGCTGGCTATTGGAGAGAAGCAGTAATTTTCCACCAGCGTCTCTGCTATTGCTCAAACGCCAGGCAATCACTTCGATATTTCGTGCCGAATTAAACAACAGCTGTTCATCCAGAGAATCGAGCATGAATTGCTCTTCCTGCCAATCGTAAGAGCTTCGCACCATCCCCACCATACCTGCCATCAAGGCGAAAACACGATCACCCTTGAACAACGGATCGAAAGCCAGGTTCAAAGCATCGGTCCCTTGCCGATAACCCAACTCAGCAAAGGATAAACGTCCGGAGGTGTCGAAAATCTGGACCTGCCGTTGACCGACCGACATGCCAGGCGCATGATCCAACTGCGAGGGATTCCGTTTATAGAGCTTAACCAGCAACTCCCCCATGAGCCGATTTAACTCACGCAGGCTGCTATCGGCGATCATGTCGACATCGGTTTTTGCCAGAGAGTCAAACATAGAGGAGTCAACGGGATTGCGACACCCGGTCAGCAACAGAGAAGAGAACAATAAGAAGGGAACAAGTAGCCTCAATAATTGCAGGGAGAAGCGTGCAGACATTCGTTCAACGAAGAAGGTGAACACGAAAATGGACTCTCAGAAACTCATGGAACTCATTGACTTCTTCAAAAGAGAGCTTTAAACGCCCTTTCTCCATGTGGTTGAGTTTACTCAAGGTGATGTAGTTGCTAGGCTCGCGACCTGCCCGGATCTCATTCACCTGGCAGCGCAGGCGCAAATAAACCAGGAAGTTGTAACTCGCGTCGAGATCATCGGCGAATTTACGCTTCAACACACCCTTGTCGACCAGGGACTGGATGCGCTCACGGGTACCGCCATTCATGATCCCTGCTTCCATGGCGAGGGCCTTCACACCCTCGGTAATCGCAAAGATTCCGGCCTTTTTGATCTCTACCTGCCCTTTATGTTCTTCCCCGTGTTCGGCCTTGATGCCGCCAAAAAGTCCAAGAGGAGGTTTGAAGCGATTCACGTTGGCAGCCGAGTGGGTCAGGAACATCGAGCCTTTGTTGAAGTGTTCGGCAAGCCTCTGCTTCAAGGCTTTTTCAAGGTTTCTATCACCATAAACAGTTCGAAGGTCGAAAAACATGCCGCTGTTAAGAATATTGTCCGGCAAGGGCGCCGACAGCCAATCATCTAGAGCATCACACCAGCCGCTGAAGCTACGTCTCCAGAATGCATTCTTGGCCATAATGCCGCCGGGACAAGGAGGGACACCGATCTCTATGAGTGAATCTATCAAAACTTCGGAGAAAGCCTCTACCCCTGCAATATCTTCTTCAGAAAGATCGTCAGCATAAACAATGGCATTATCCTGATCAGTCGTAAGAGTCTGCTCCCGCCGCCCTTCGCTGCCCAGAACAATGAACGCAAATTTATCGGTAAGATCTCTAAATTGTCTGGCACGTAACAACTCTATGAGACGCAGAAGCAGTTGGTCGTTGAGGAGAGCTATCATCCTCACCAGTTCTCGGGGCGGCACTCCCGTTCCAACCAAGTGGATGACC
This sequence comes from Desulfuromonadales bacterium, assembly GCA_029859485.1. Lineage (GTDB taxonomy): Bacteria > Desulfobacterota > Desulfuromonadia > Desulfuromonadales > BM103 > M0040. The sequence goes on from JAOUDB010000348.1 coordinate 2,784, forward strand.
AGATCCTGAATCTGCTTGTGGTAGAGTTTTAGCTCTTCAAGGGTCGCTGCCTGGTCGATATCACGCACCAACTTCTGTGGAGAATGTGTTTGCAGACGCATGATATCAGTGACAGTGATGATTCCAGAGAGGCGGTTATCCTGGTCGACAACACAAATGCGATGGATATTATTCTTGGAGATCCGATAAAGAGCTTCGAAGATAAAATCATTCTCACTGACCGTAAGTAGAGGGGCATTCATAATATCACTTGCAGTAATCGTGCGGGGGTCAATAGCCTGGGCAACGACCTTGTTACGCAAATCACGATCCGTTAAAATTCCGGTCGGCTCATTGCCATTACAGATAATCACACTGGAGATGCGCAGATCACGCATGATCTGGGCGACCTTCAGGACGCTATCTCCGGGCTCGCAAGTCGCTACATCACGACGACAATATTTTTTGATTTGTTGAAAGAGGATATTGTCTTCAGACATCCGAGAAGCCTTGCATCAAGGTTAAAGAAGAGGATCTCTGGGGTATTCAATGGGGAACACCGTATATTAATCTAACTGGGGAACCACAGGAGCGCAAGCAGAAACAGGAAACAGAAACAGGAAAGTCTCGCGGGCAATCACTTTGTACACGGGTCATAAGAACAAAGGATTACAACCAAAAGCTATTCAACGCTGAGGTACAGAGAACGCAGAGGTAAAGCTTTAAAATTTCTAAAAAATGTCTCATTCAATCGGGAAGGAGGCGGGGTTGCCCCCGCCGTCCTCCCACACCACAGTACGAACGGTTCCGTATATGGCGGTTCCTGATTTGCGTCTGCATTATCAACCAACAATGCCTGACGTCCTATAAGCAACCAGCTTTACCTCACGACTCCCGGTCGCCACTTCCAGCTTTTAGGCCCTCTTGCGAGGCATCTGCTCAAAACGTTCAGAAAAATTAGCTCTGCATATCAGGTTCAGCCCTTCGCTGTGGTGGTTAGGACAGCTACTATGGCGTCTGCTGACTTCTGTCGGCCCATCGATGTCCCTTACGATGCCTCTAGCTCAAGGCAGACC
>JAOUDB010000350.1 GCA_029859485.1 Desulfuromonadales bacterium
CGCCAGGTGACCAGTGCGGCGATAAAGAGCGTGGCCAAGAAAATAGGCTGCTGATGGTTCAGGAGCAGAATCACCAAGGGTGCGGAAAGTGCTGCCAATACCGAGCCAAGGGATATATATCGGGTTATTGCAACAGTCAGGATAAAGACAATCAGGGCGAAGAAGACTGCTTTGGGTGAAATCACCAGGAAGATGCCGAGCGCCGTCGCCACGCCCTTGCCCCCTTTGAATTTGAGATAGACTGGGTAACAGTGGCCCAAAATGGCAACGGCGCTGGCAATCCCGAGTTGTGTCGGTGTTGGTTCCAGCCAGGTTTTGAATGCCAGCAATGGCAAGAAACCTTTCAGAGTGTCGCCGACGAGTGTCAAAACACCGGCCAGCTTGCCTGCAACCCGGTAGACGTTGGTTGCCCCGATGTTGCCGCTGCCTTTTTGTCGGACGTCTTCACCCCCCATCAACCGTGCAATCACAACCCCGGTTGGAATGGCGGCGATCAGGTAGATAGCGATCATAATTAAGATGAAAAGCGTGTTGTTCATAAAGGCCTCAAGAGAGGGGGAGGAAGCCATGCTGGCAAGAGCCTTTGCCCTGTGCCATAACAAAACCTGATCCCTTTTCAGGGGGTCAGCAGTAGAAGTTTTTTAGCATGAAAGGCTTAAAATCACAAGGTTAATCAAGGAATCAGGGTTATCCTGCGGCTCTCTTTAGACCCGGTTTTTACGAAGCTCTGCAAGAGGGTAAAAGGTGCCACGCCAGGTGATGCCGCCTTTCACCAGGTTGCAGGTTACGCTACGAACGATGATGAAGGTGAAGAGTACGGTCGTGAGTGGAAAACCCAGTGCGAACCAGGGGCTGAAGCCATGGAAACGGGCGCCATCTGCGGCGATCAGGCCGATGGCAAGAACGATGAGTGCGTAGAGCCACAGAGTGCCTCCAGAGGTAAAAAAAAGAGCGAAGAAGGGCCAGAGAATGGCGATCATGTTGAAGGTAACCCCGGAGAGAGCGAACCAGAGGCGGTAGTCAGTGCCGGCGAAGACATTTTTTTCAAGCCCCAGAACCAGTTCGCGGATGCTGGCGTACCATTCGACGGAGATCAAACCTGCACCGTAGATCAGTTGCTGGTGGCAACCGTTCTGCTTGAGAATCTTGCCTAATTTAAGGTCATCGTCAGGGCGTAAGGCGATTGTTTTGTGCCCTCCGGACTGCAGGTAACTTTCTGCTTTGACCAGGTTGAAGGCCCCGATGCCGATGTGACAGTCACTCCTGGGGTCAGGTGCTTTCCAGGGGCGGGTGAAAATGCCGAAAAAGAACCCGAAGGTGACGCCGAACATGTTGAGAAATAGACTCGGCATCTTCACTTCAGGTGTCGCGGCCAGGTGGTCGAGTTTCTCTGCTTGGAAATAGCTGACGGCACGGGCCAGGGTGTCCGGTTCCATCACCACGTCGGCATCGGTAAAGAGCAGCAAGTCGCCGGTTGCCTTCAAACTGCCCTGCCAGAGCGCATGGTTTTTGCCCAGCCAGCCCATTGGCAGATCCCTAAGATGAAGAATCTCGAGACGAGGATCGCCAATCTTCATCTCATCAAGGATGTCACCGGTCGCGTCTTCGGAGCGATCGTTGACGAGGATCAACTGCAGATGGTGATAGTCGAGGGACAGCAGCGATTGTAGCGCAGCGCGGATATTCCGTTCTTCGTTTCGCGCCGCGACGATGATCGAAACGGACGGCCGTAAATTCTCCGAGCTCGGATCGATGTCTCTCAGGAAACGGATTTTCCGACTCCCGATAGCAACCTCCAGCCCGACAATGAGGTAGATGAACAGTATGATGATTCCCAGCCAGAACATGAGGTTCAAATCCTTAATGAGAAATGGCAATTCGAACCGCCACAGTTTTTATTCATAAGGTTGTCCGCTTTACTCAAGTCATACTCTGATTGGTTCATTCCATTTTCTCGACACAGACAAACAGGAACAACAAGAAAAAATCAAAACCCGCCTCACGCTGAGGCGCAGAGAGCAAAGCGAACGGGCGTGAGTCAGGCTTTTTGCTTTCCCTTTTTCAGGTGTTTCGAGGCTTTAATGGAGCGAAACAGATAACCAGATGCATTTATTGACCGAAGCGCTCCACAAGGCGTGCTGTGCGATAGCTGAATATCGTTTCCAGCATCTTTTTGACCCAGAGCCTGTGGACCAGAAGACCTAAAACTCCGAAGGGGAGCTGATAGCAGACCCGGTCAATCATTCTGGTTTTTTTGTCAAAAGCGTCTATCCGGTGTTGATGATACCAGAGTTTGTAGGGGCCAACGCGTTGTTCATCGACAAAGAAGGTTCCCGCCTCAATGTGTTTGATCTCTGTCAGCCAACGACGTTTGCCAAAGAGGGGAATCTGGATTTCGTAGAGAATCATCAACCCATTGTACATTATTTCGGGAACTTCAGACAGAACCTGAAAGTGCAGCTCTGGAGGAGTCAGCTCATTCAGATTCATCGGTGTGGAGAGAAACTCCCAGAGCGTCTCTGGATCCGTATCGAGGATGATTTCGCGTTCCAGGATGTGCATTGCACCTATTCCTCTTGTTTGACCAGGATCAGCTCACTGGTGTTGAAGCCAAGGGTTTTTGCCTTAGCTATAAGAGACTCCTTAATGCCCGCGTCAAGTGTTTTGGTCCGAGCCAGAAGCCACAGGTACTTTTTGTTCGGGCCGCAAATCAAGGCATAGTTGTAGTTTTCCTGGTCAAGTTCGATCACGTTGTAGCCGCCGTAGAAGGGCCAGAAAAAAGTGACCTTGAGGCGTGCGACATCGGGTTCACCGATGAAGTAGGCGCGTCCTTTGGCTTCTTTCCACTTGTTTGCCTGGCTGCTGAACCCGCGATTAATAACATCAACGCCGCCGTCGGAACGTTTGCTGTAGCTCGCAGACACCTGACTGAGGCCCCGTTCAAAGCGATGGTCAAGGCGGGCGATCTCGTACCAGGTGCCGAGGTAGCGATCAAGATCAAAATTATCAACCGGCAGTATCCCCTGCGGGGCTGTAGTACATCCAGCCAATAGCAAGGTGCCAAAAAGGACAGCTACAGATTTCATGGTGTGCTCCAAAGATTCATAGGTCCTACTTAAGTTCTGCCTGTTTAATGAGACATCTGAACTTAATTGTCGCAGAACCAAATCACAAAGCAAGCAACAGAACTCTATAGTCCCCCTTTCTTCTCGTTGATTTGCTGGTAATCTTGTGTTTAACCAATTTTAAAAGGAGTTCTTATGTCGGATGAAAAAATTCGTTTGGGAGTCAGTTCCTGCCTGCTCGGTGAAAAGGTTCGTTTCGATGGAGGGCACAAGCTCGATCGGTTCCTGACCGAGACACTCAGTCGATTCGTCGAGTTCGTCCCTGTCTGTCCGGAGGTTGAGATGGGATTGCCGACACCACGAGAGACACTACGTCTGGTCGGTGAACCTGAGTCGCAGCGTCTGGTTTTTTCCAAAAGTGGCGAAGACATCACCGACCGGATGGCAGCATGGGCACACAAACGGGTCGCCGAGCTCGAAAAAGAAGAGCTCTGCGGTTTTATCTTCAAATCGAAATCACCCAGCAGCGGTATGGAACGTGTCAAGCTCTACGATCGTAACGGGGTCCCTAATAAACAAGGGGTCGGCCTCTTTGCCCGGGCATTTATGGAACACTTTCCCCTGTTGCCCGTCGAAGAAGATGGCCGATTGCACGATCCCGGTTTGCGCGATAATTTCATTGAAACCATCTTTACTCTCAAGCGTTGGCGCGAGGCTTTACAGAAAGGAGCGACTCGCGGTGTTCTGGTGGAGTTTCATACCCGGCATAAG
>JAOUDB010000351.1 GCA_029859485.1 Desulfuromonadales bacterium
CCGGATGGAACTGCCTCATATGCGATTTCTGTTCGTCGGGCCGGGATTTTGCCTGCGGCTTCCTTCAGATTCTACCTCGCGGTAGACACCCTTGCCGTCCGGCTAACGGTTCCCGTCATCAGGGTCCCTAGAGGACTTTCACCTCCAAGTCACCAGTTGGACACCACATCCAACCGGATGGCGCTTTCGCGCCGCGCGCCATGCCTGGCACACCAAACAAAAGCGGTCGACGTTCTTACGACGTCGACCGCTTCAGATTTCTAAAAACCCTCACTTATTCCTTGTGGGGGTTTTTTATGGGCGGTTTCAACTTGCAAGTGCAAAGAGTGGTTTATAAAAGGTTTGCGACTCGGGATCATAATAAGTACTAAAAGATAGGATGTTCCTGGACAACATTTATTTCGTTTTGATCGTTCCGACAACCGCAAATTCACCGGTTTTGGATCGGCGGATTATCACGAGTTCACCAGAGCCGGGATAGACATTAGTCAGAGCTGTTATGTTGACTTGATGTGTCACCAACACAAGAGGCTGGCCAAGGTTTTGCTCATGAAGCCACTCTGTGAGCTTTTTTGTTTGCGCCTCACGATAATCATAATTATTGAAGAAGGAGTTGAGAAAAGAAAGGGCCTGAACCGGCCCAATTTCCAGCAACTTTGCAGTCTCTAGGCAGCGACACCATTGGCTCGAGAATAATCGTGCCGTTTGAATCCTATTTTCACGAAAGAGCTTACCTATCTTGACAGCCTGGTTCCGTCCTTCCTCGGAGAGATTTCTTTGCGTCCGACAACTGCCAAGTTCGAACCCTGTCGGATCTCCATTGCCAGGAGCAATGGCGTGACGGAGTAAAGCAAAATGCTCACCCGCTCGCAAACTATTCCAGAGAACAGCATCACCCTCTGAGGACACTACCGGGGTACTGCTCAAGCTAGTAATAAAGACTACGCCAATCAGCGCCTTACCAACCAAGTTTGAATAATCTAGCATTTTGTGCGGGAAACTCCTTAGTATATGCATCCTATTTTACCTTAAAAAGAACGGATCTACCCATCAAACAAAGTTGGATAGATCCGTTTTCTTTTCATTTAAGAAGCTCCTGAATCAATTCCGGGGTAGGCATTTATTATTTATCAAGGTTTCTAGTAAACACGCCAAACATACAACTTCTTAACAGCAAAACAATGCGAGAGGACTTTTAGTAAATATCTCCTCTTTACCACTGAACGCCACAGTTCCACAAATCCATCCTTAAATATCAAGGTTTTTGCGATGGGCCTGAGATTTATTGTTTTCTTGCAGTTTGCAAAAGCTCCTTAAGATCCTCAACTGATCTCCAAATACTTGACGGAGTGATCCGCCCGTCAATTACCAGTTGCGGCAGGTACAAGACCCCTAACTTTGCAATTCTCCCAGGGTCCATGTCTACAATCACTTTTGTGTGAAGTCCTAGATCGTTGATCGCTTGCTGAACATTGTTTTTCATCACATTACACTTGGAGCAACCCTCGCCCAGAATTTCTATTGTCATAAGTTTCTCCTCAGCGTTGCAGCCTTAATATAACATTGTATTTATTGCATTGTTTGTTATCACAAGCCATCGAAGCGAATCTCTGACCAATTATATCAGCTATCCGGCCAGAAAAACAACGGCAACCTTCGGATTAAATTCGGGTGGCCGTTTTATTGTAGATCAGGAAAAATCGGGTTCATCTCCCATGTCACAATTGACCCCTATTTAAGGCAGCAGATTAAGGCAGCAGAGTTGTTTAACTAATAACACCCTTTGAAGTGTTGCCTGCCGATAGCCTTGGAACCTTTCTTATAAGACACAACATCCGAGAAAGAACCGGCTTCTTTTTTAGAGAGCTATTTAAGAAGCTCTTTAACCCACAAAACAAGGCCACCAGGGTTCGATTCTTGGTGGCCTTTTCTATAGTGCAGGAATTATGTGATTTTCATGTTACAACACATTCCGTTTTATATGTTAAAGTGTACCAATATTGCGAATTGATCAGGAGGCTGAGTAAGACGATAGGATCAGACTTAAGTGTGGAGGTTCCTGTGATTAAAAAGAAGATTTTGGTTGTTGAAGACGAAGAATCTCTATTGAAACTTCAAAGTATACTGCTGACCTTAAGGGGTTACAATGTCGAAGGAGTGACGGATGGTCAGGCAGCATTGGAGGCAGTAGTAACTATGAAGCCAGATCTGATTCTGCTTGATATTATGCTTCCCAAGATTGATGGCCTTGAGGTTTGTCGGCAGTTAAAGACTAACGTGGCGACCCGTCATATACCGATCATCATGCTTACGGCGAAAAAGAGCAAAGAAGATCTTGTCATGGGCGAGCAAGCTGGAGCCGACATGTACATAACAAAACCTTACAAGTCATCGATGGTTATTGAAACCATTCAGAGGATCCTCTCTTGAAGATCTGCCTCTGAGAATTGTCCCTAGGAGGCGTTTCTTATATATGGTCTCCATTTCATCATTTGTCACGACTTCTGACGAAAAACGACTTTTTATTGATAGAGACACTTAGGGAGCTATAACTATGGCCACCAGGGTTCGATCCATGGTGGCCTTTTCTATATTGCAGGCTCAGTAATAATTTCGCATTTCAGCCAAACATGGACTTACAAGCAATGCAGGATGATTTATAAGAAGCTCATTCTCTTTGACCTCATCAGCAGATTTGGTTAAATTGATTGGGAATAAACTCTGGAGTCCGTGTGAGTCGCCGGACGGAACCACTGAAACAGGATATGGATCTATGCGAATTGTTATGTTTCTCTTCACTCTGATGCTGCTGTCTCTTCTGACAGGCTGTCTGGCGACCAAGGTCGTGACGATTCCGATGCGGATCGCTGGTGAAGTGGTTGGTCTAGTCCCTGTTGTTGGTGGGGTTGTGGAGGGTGCAATCGATTCCACGGCATTCACCGCCGACCTTGTCCCACTTTGATATCAAGATTCTTTAAATACGCAAAACGATGGCCACCCGGAGTTAGTCCAGGTGGCCATTTTCTTGCGGGTCAGGGTTTCTAACTAGTAATTATTTCAAAAAGGAAGCCTCTAGACGCCAAAACCTAGGAGGAGGAATTATAGGAATGTTTGACGTTTGACCATTTCAGTCTATGACACTAAATTGAACAGGTCCTATTTGTGCAGGAATTCAAGAAGTTGTTACCCGGAGGGTGGCAAGTAGTATTGATGAAGCTCCTCTGGTAATAGGTTGGTTTTTGAATTAAGTTTTAATCGGTTTGGGGAAGGCCATCCAAAACGGATAAAGCTGATATGAATTTAAATTCAATTTCTTGAGGAGTGATGCCTAGATAGGGGCTATTGTAATTTTTTTGCCATGGTCCTGTTGACCTCCTGTTTGAGCAAACAAAACCAACTTAACTACAGGGATGGTACGGAGCAACGTGCTCTTTTGGGTATCCCCTTTTGGGTTGATGACAGCAAGGGGACACATACTGAGCTAATTTATGGGGGCAGAAGCGGCTCTGAGATTGGGATAATTTTCAGCGAAAAGGTGGGCAATGACACTTTTCCTACCAACAAACAGTATAAATTTGATTTGTCAGAAAGTAATGTAGTTACAGTCGATAAATATAGGCTGAAGATAATTATGGCTTACGAGGCAGATATGATGTTTCGTTTTGTCGTGAATTAAGTTTGTCCTGTAATACCTCACCTCCTTTTATTTCCCGAAGGATTCCCTTTAAATCTTTTTGTGAAAATACCCGTGTTTTTCATTGTTAAAGAGGAAATACCCAAAACAATGTGAGGAGATAAGTAGGGAACTCTCAACTTCTGAC
>JAOUDB010000033.1 GCA_029859485.1 Desulfuromonadales bacterium
GCACTTTTCTCGTAGAGCAGAACCTGCCCGTTGCTGAATTAAACCTGACCGCTATTCGTTTGAAGCACGAACCGACCGGCGCGAGGATGCTGCATCTGGCTTGCGACGACCCGAACAATGTCTTCGCCGTTGGGTTCCGCACTCCTCCACCCGATTCAACCGGGGTAGCCCACATTCTTGAGCATACCGTCCTCTGTGGCTCAGAGAAATATCCGGTGCGCGATCCTTTTTTTGCCATGATCAAGCGCAGCCTCAACACTTTTATGAACGCCATGACGGCTGCCGACTGGACGCTTTATCCGGTGGCCAGCATGAACCGCAAAGACTTCTACAACCTGATGGGCATTTACCTCGACGCCACCTTCTTCCCGACCCTGCGGGAACAGGACTTTCTTCAAGAAGGGCATCGGCTCGACTTTGCCGGCGAGAATGACCCGGCCAGCCTGATGATCAAAGGTGTGGTTTTTAATGAGATGAAGGGCGCCATGGCCGACCCTTCATCGCTGCTGGGACGGCGTCTCAATGCAGCGCTTTTTCCCACGACCTGCTACGGCAAGAATTCCGGCGGCGAGCCCCTCGATATCCCGGAACTGAGTTGGGAAGAATTACGCGCCTTCCACAAGAGTTATTATCATCCCAGCAACAGCTGGATCTTCACCTACGGCAACCTACCCCTTGAAGAACATCTGCGACAGATCGAGGAACTGGCCCTAAGTCGTTTCAAGCAGCAGGACGTTACCAGCGAGATTCAGCTGGAGACACGCCTGACGGCCCCAACACAGAGCACGCAGACCTTCCCTGTCGGCCCCGATGACGAACTGCAACAGCGCAGCATGGTACAGATGGCGTGGCTGACCTGTCCGATCGAAGACACTTTTGAACGGGCAGCCACCGGCATCCTGGCCAACTTGCTGCTTGGCAACCCGGCAGCGCCTCTCTACCAGGCGTTGATCGAGTCGGGGCTGGGGCGCAACCTCTCACCCGGCACCGGCTATCACGATGACTATCGTGACACCTTTCTGTCAGCAGGCCTGCAGGGGACAGATCCCGAGCACCTGGCAGAGATCGAAGCCCTGATTCTCGACACCCTGCAAAAAGTTGCGAAAAATGGCTTCCCGAAGGAACGTATCGATGCAGCCTTGCACCAATATGAGTTTGCCAACAGGGAAGTCACGGGAGACCAATACCCTTACGGGCTGGGCCTGATGATGCGGCTGTTCGGTCCCTGGCTGCATGCCGACGATCCTTTCAGCACGCTGATGATTGGCCAGAACCTCGAACGACTCAGAACGGCAGCGGCCGACCCGAAGTTTTTCCCAAAAATGATTCGCCGTCATTTGCTCGACAACCCGCACCGCGTTACGCTCCTGCTACGACCAGACACCGAGCATGCTCATCGCGAAGAGCAGGCCTTTGCTGACCGTCTGGAGAAAATTCGAGAGAGTCTTGACGAGGCAAAAATCGCTGACATCAAAGCCAAAAACATTGCCTTGAAAGAAAGTCAGGAGACCCCTGACGACACCAGCTGTCTGCCCATCCTCGAGTTGGCAGACATCGAACGGGAAGAGCCAAAGACACCTTTCAAAAAGCAAACAGGTTCAACCTGCGAAACCTTCTGGTTTACCCAGCCAACGAATGGCATCACCAATCTGGTCATGCAGTTTGACACCAGCACTCTGCCCCCTGCCCTGCGACCTTACCTGCCGATTTTCTGTGCCTTAATGCCTCAGATCGGTGCGGCGGGTCACGACTACTTGGCCATGTCTCGACGTATTAGCGCCGCTACGGGTGGTGTCCGCTTCGGTCCAAACCTGTTGGAGAGTCCTCTTGACCTCGACAGCATGCGTTCCGTAGTGGAACTCAAAGGTAAATGCCTGGATCGCAACCAGACCACTCTGTGTGAAATTCTGACCGACATCTTGACCGCTCCGGACTTTAACGACCTCGAGAGGATACGCACGGTGATCGGCCAGATCAGGGTCTCGATGGAGAACTCGATCCCCGGGGCAGGCCATTCCTTCGCCGCGCGTGCCGCAGCAGCCACACTCACTCCGACCGCAAGCTTGCGCGAAGAGTGGAGTGGCATGACTCAAGTGCAGACGATCCAACAGGTCAGCACTCTGGATGATGCAGGTCTTGCCGAACTCGCGCAGACCTTCAAAGAAATTGCCTCCTGCCTGTTTGTTTCAAACCATGCAGCAGTCGCCATCACAGCGGAAGAATGTGCGCAACAAAGCATTCAAAAGCCTTTAGCAGGTTTGTTGGCAGCCCTTCCTAAAAGGACAACCGAAGGATCTCAGGCAACAACAACTTTCAACGCTCAACCTGGCGTCACAGGTTGGCAGCACAACCTGCCGGTTGCTTATGTCTCTCGCGTTTTTCGTACCGTGCCCTACACACACCCTGATGCGCCTGCACTGATGGTTCTGGCAAAGCTGTTGCGTGCGGATTTCCTGCATCGTGAAATTCGTGAGAAAGGCGGAGCATACGGCGGCATGGCCGGTTACAACGCAGGTGGAGGGCTCTTTTCCATGCTCTCCTATCGCGATCCACACCTCGAGCGAACTCTTGATGTCTACAAAGAAGGAGTTGAGTGGGCCTGCAAGGGAGGTTTCAGTGACGAAATGATCAAGGAATCTATCCTATCAGCATTCGCCGAACTGGACCGCCCTCTCTCACCTGGCAGTCGGGGATATCGTGAATTTATCCATCAGCAGCAGGGCGTTAACCACGACATGCTGCAAAGATTCCGTAACGGCATCCTCGCTGTGAAGCAGGAGCAACTGGCCCATGTTGCACAGACTTACCTGAAGCAGGCATTTCCCTCCAGCTCGGTGGGCGTACTTGCCGGCGAGGAGATGTTCAATAAAGCACAGGTGAGACTCAAGCAAATGGACATGCAGATGAAACGACTGGGGAGTCTATAGTTCGAGGAAGCTTCACAACACTTGAGGGTTTAATTCCGGCGACAAAATACCATTGTGTCACCGGAATTATCTGTTATTGCGTCTTTACTAGATTTTTTGGGCATCTTTGCGTTAAATTCCTGTACTGACTTGTCGTTACAACCTCTAAAGCACCCATAAAAAAACGGCTAACGAGAACGATCATGATGATGAAAAATCTTAAGAACCAGTTCGCAAGTGACAATTACGCCGGGATCTGCCCGGAAGCCATGCAGGCACTGCAGCAAGCCAACAGCGGTTATTCGACCAGCTACGGCGATGACCCCTGGACAGCTAAAGCCTGCGATGCTCTCCGTGATTTCTTTGAAACAGATTGTGAAATCTTCTTTGCTTTCAACGGTACCGCAGCCAACTCCCTGGCACTGGCCTCAATGTGCCACTCGTACCACAGTGTCATCTGCCATGAGATGGCTCACGTTGAAACCGACGAATGCGGTGCTATTGAATTCTTTTCCAACGGCACCAAGCTTTTAAAGGTTGGAGGAGACAACGGCAAGGTTGACCTTGACGAAGTCGAACACACCGTCAAGAGACGTACCGACATTCATTACCCCAAGCCTCAGGTCCTTTCGATCACCCAGTCCACAGAGCTGGGAACCCTCTATACACCCGAGGAACTGGTCGAGATCCACGGTCTGACCAAGCGGCTCAACCTCAAACTGCACATGGATGGTGCGCGCTTTGCGAACGCAGTGGCAGCACTTCAGGTTCACCCGAAAGAGCTGACCTGGCGGGCCGGGGTCGATGTGCTGACCTTCGGCGGCACCAAGTGCGGTATGCCGATGGGGGAAGCGGTGGTCTTTTTCAACAAAAAGCTCGCCTACGAGTTTGAATACCGGTGCAAACAGGCCGGACAACTGGCTTCCAAGATGCGCTACCTTTCCGCCCCTTGGTTTGGTTTGTTGCAAGACAACACCATGCTCAGGCATGCCGGCCATGCCAACGCCTGCGCATGCAAACTGGCCGGAGAACTCTCGAAGATCTCAGGTGTGAGCCTTGTCCATCCCACCGAAGCGAATGCCGTCTTTGCAGAGATGCCAGAGGAGATGATTGCCAGGCTAAGAGACAAGGGCTGGGTTTTCTACACTTTCATCGGTTCCGGCCACTGCCGTTTCATGTGCTCCTGGGCAACCACTGAAGAAGATATTGCGAACCTTGTGAGCGACATTCAGGCTCTTATAGCGTAAGTTTAAGATCATAGCATCGCACCTCAAACATAAGACAAAATCGATTCAAACCATTTTATTAACGCAAAGGCGCCAAGACGCAGAGAGTAAAGCTTAATATAGAGACATTTCCCTAAGCTTAGGCGTTTTCCCTCTACGTTCTTTGCGACTTAGCGCCTTTGCGTTAAAGTATTTTTTTGATTATAAGCAAGCAAAACCTAACTTATTCAATAACGGCTCAAATGACTGAAATACAAAACCAGCACCACTTCGAAGCCTTGACGCCCAGTCTCATCATGGATGCCGTCGAGAGTTGCGGCTTTCTTTGTGATTGCCGCACTTTTGCCTTGAACAGCTACGAGAACCGCGTCTATCAGGTGGGTATCGAAGAGGGGAGTCCACTGATAGCCAAGTTCTACCGCCCCAAACGTTGGAGTGACGAGCAGATTCTCGAAGAGCACCAATTCTGTTTTGAGCTGGTAGAACATGAACTGCCGGTCGTCGCCCCAATGCTTAACGAGCGCGGTGAAAGTCTTTTTCATTTCGGTGACTTCCGTTTTTCCCTTTATCCGCGCCAAGGCGGGCACGCACCGGAGTTCGACGATCTCGACAATCTGCTGATCATGGGCCGCACACTCGGCCGCATGCACGCCATCGCCGCCACAAAACCTTTTCAGCATCGACCCCGACTCGACAGTGCAACCTTCGGTCACGCTTCGGTGGAATTGATCAGTGAGAAGTTCATCATTCCCGAATACAAAGCCAATTACGACGCACTGAGCCATGACTTGCTGCAGACCATTGATGAACTGATCGCCGGGGCCGGCGACACGCCATTCATCCGTACTCACGGCGACTGCCATGCTGGCAATGTTTTGTGGCGCGACCAGGCGCCTCACTTCGTCGATTTTGATGATGCCAGGACAGCGCCGGCCATTCAGGATATCTGGATGATGCTTTCAGGGGATCGTTCGCGGCAGACCGCACAATTGGCAGAGATTGTTGAAGGCTACAACAAGTTTTACGATTTTCGGCCGAGCGAATTACGCCTTGTTGAAGCGCTTCGAGCACTGCGCATTCTGCACTATTGCGCATGGCTTGCAAGGCGCTGGGAGGACCCGGCCTTCCCTCACCACTTCCCCTGGTTCAATACAGTCAACTACTGGGGCGAACACATTCTGCAACTTCGCGAACAGATCGCCGCATTAAACGAGTTACCCCTGGAAACCAATTAATCGATTTTCTCTCTTTTTGCTTTTCCTCGCCTCAGACCACACGCCACGCACCTCGGCCTTTAAGCCTGCCGGATAATCTCAACCAGCAATTCTGTGACATGAACCATGTCGGCGACCGCAACCGACTCGTCATGGGTGTGGACGCCCGTCATGCCGGTCGCCAGAATGATCATCTCGATGCCATGACCGTTGAAGATATTGGCATCACTCCCCCCGCCCCCCAGACGAATCTTCAGATCCTGCCCTAAAGCCACCGCGGCGTTACGGGCCAATGTCACCACCGGGGCTTTTTCATCAACCGACATGCTCGGGAAATCAGGTCGAACCTCGACATGAATTTCCGGGCGTACACGCTTGCCGTCGATTTCACGTGTCATCTTATCGGCGGCCGCTTCAAAACATGAGAGCATATGCTCGGTTTGCTCTTGAAGTTTAACTGGATCATGACTGCGAGCCTCTCCGACCATGGAGACCTTCTGCGGCACGATATTGCGGGCGACACCACCCTCGATGACACCGATATTGGCGGTTGTTTCATAATCTATGCGTCCGAGGCGCATCTGGCTGATCGCGAGGGAGGCGGTTTGAATGGCTGAGACGCCACGTTCAGGCACCATACCGGCATGAGAAGCAAGCCCCTCTATCTCTATCTGTATGTGATTCGCACCAGGGGCCTGCAGAACCATCATGTCGACGCCCTCAGTATCGAGGGCATAGCCGTAGCGCGCCTGAACCATACTGTAATCAAAATGCTTCGCCCCCACCAGGCCGATCTCTTCAGCGATCGTCACCACCACCTCAATGGGACCATGGAGGATATCCTGCTCGTTGACAACTTCGAGAGCCTCAATGAGTTCGGCAATTCCGGCCTTATCGTCGGCACCGAGGATAGTATCGCCAGCGCTGTAGAAGACCCCGTCACGTAAAACCGGCTCCACCTGACCTCCCGGTTCGACCGTATCCATATGAACCGAAAAGAGAAGCGGTTCGACCTGTTTGCCTTTACCAGGGAAGTTTGCCACCAGGTTGCCTACTTCACCGCCAGTGGCAGTCGCCGCAGCGTCAAAACGGATCTCAGCACCGAGGCGCTTTAGGCGTTCGGCCAGGTAACTGGCAATCGAACTTTCATGTAAAGGCGGGCTATTAATAGCTGCCAAACAGGCAAATTCTTTACTCAGGCGCTGCGGGTCAATCATAGGAAGCTCCTCAAAAAACAGAAACAGGTCTGTTTGGATAGTTCTAACTTTTCAGATTTTGCAAGCAACACCATCATCACATAATGCAATCAACAAAACAAACCACTAAACGCACCTCAGTACTAAAAACGAACAGGGACAGGGTATAGATTTATAGACAAATCTGTTATGACCCTGCTAGTATAAATAAATTTTGTTTTTCGGGAAGTTAACGTTTTCATCCCGGTAGGAAGAGACCCTTGGATTTCGATTTTCACCCACCCAAACATTCCATGACCAGGCGTCGCAAGAAGGCTCCAAAGTTACGTATCTGGTTACTGCTTGCCCTGATAACCCTGTTGCTCGTTCCGCTTTTCCTGCGCCCGACGGTTACCAGCACCGAAGCGAACACGGCAGCGCCTGAGGCAACTCCAGCGCCGCCCCCTATTCCCGAGATTCGCAAAGAGATCATCTCCGGGACAATCGCCTCTGGTGATACAATTTCAGGCCTGCTGGGAGGATACTTCTCAGCGGCTGAAATTCACACGTTGAACAAACAGTGCAAGCCGGTCTTTCCACTCTCACGCCTCAGCGCAGGGCAACCCTACCGCCTTTGCCTGAGCGACGATGATTTCGAACGCTTCGAATACGACATAGATCGCGATGAGCAACTCATCATCTCGCGTGAAGCAGAAACCTTCTCTATCGAGAAAATTCCGATCCCCTACACGACGGAAACAGCTCGTGTCCGTGGAGTCATCGAAAGCAGCCTCTTTGAAGCGGTGACCGAGACCGGTGAGAGTGAAGTGCTGGCGATGAACCTTGCTGACATTTTTGCCTGGGATATCGACTTCATCCTCGACATCCGTAAAGGAGACTCATTCCAGGCGCTGGTGGAAAAACGTTATCGCGAAGGTCAGCCGGCAGGCTATGGCCGCATTCTAGCCGCAGAGTTCACCAACCAGGGCACCACCTTCCAGGCCTTTCTGTACAAGGACGGCGACAGACGGCTTGACTACTACGATGCCGATGGCCGGAGTTTGCGCAAAGCTTTCCTGAAAGCGCCGCTCTCTTTCTCCCGTATCTCTTCGGGATTCACCATGCGTCGCTTCCACCCGATCACAAAGACCTGGAAATCTCATCCGGCCATCGATTACGCTGCTCCGCGAGGGACCCCGATCAAAAGTGTTGGCGATGGTGTCATCATCAAGAAAGGTTACACCCGCGGCAACGGCAATTATGTTAAGATTCGCCACAACAGCAGCTATGAAACCATCTATCTGCACATGAAGGGCTTCGCCAAGGGCATCGCAAAAGGCAAGCGGGTCGCTCAGGGTCAACGGATAGGTTACGTCGGCAGCACCGGTCTGGCCACAGGACCTCACCTCTGTTTCCGCATGTATAAAAATGGTGCTCCGGTCAATCCTAATCGGGTTAAAGCGCCTGCGACCAAGCCGATCTCCGGTGCCAGTCGGGCAGAGTTTGATATTCATGCGGCAAAACTCATGGCCGAGTTAACTGATCAGGCACCAGTCAAGACTGCCAGCGCACAGCAGGCAGAGGACCCTGTAAAAGACTAATCCCAGACAAGGGACACATCATGGCCGAAAAACTTGGCGAGTTACTGATCAAGAAGAACCTGTTGACCCAGGCTCAGCTCGAAGAAGCGCTGCAAGCGCAGGTCATTTTCGGCGGTAAGCTTGGGACGGTCCTCATCGAAATGGGACTGATCACAGAAGACATTCTGGCCGAGATTCTGGAACAGCTCATCAACATCCCATGTGCAAAACCTGGCCAACTGCAGAACATCCCCGATAACGTCATAAAAATCATCAGCCCGGAGCAGGCTGAGAAGCATAAGGTCATGCCAGTTTCTGTCATTGGCAAGAAATTGACCCTGGCCATGGCCGACCCACGCAACCTGCAGTCGATCGACGAGATCTCCTTTCGTACTGGCTACATCGTGATGCCGATTCTGGCTCTCGAAGTTCGCCTGGTCTTTGCCCTGGAAAGTTACTACGGCATCAAGCGCACCATGCGCTATATCGCGCCGCCGAAACAGGTGCGCGAAGAGCTGAACCAGCTCCACGTTTTGGAAACTGCGGACAGCACGGTCGAAGCCCGTGACACAGATGAAGAGCTGGGAGCACTCGGATCCGAGCAAATCTATGAGAAACCGGCTACCGAACCAGCACAGCCTGTGGCAGCTGCGGAAGTCGTGGAAGACGAGATCGAGGAGTTGGATGACGATGACTTGATCGAAGAGCTGGAAGATGAAGAGATTACGCTAGCGACGACAGCCCAGACTCTGATTGGCATCACCGATCGTAACGATGTCGCCGATGCGGTTATCGCCTATCTCGGGGCCAACTACACACGGGCGGCCCTGTTCATGGTCGTAGCAGGGCAAGTGACCGGGTGGCGATCTGCAAAAGGTGGGCAACCGATTCCAGGCTTTGAGCAGTTTCAGCTACCACTCTCAGAGCCGTCGGTACTAAAAACCGCTGTTGAAAGCAACAGCTTCTTCCTCGGTCCCGTACCACAGAGTGGCGCGAACCTGGCGCTGACGACCTTTCTGGGCAAGCCAGCCCCCCAGTCAGCACTGCTGATGCCTATGAGCATGCTGGGCCGCGTCGTCGGACTGATCTACGTTGACGACCCCAAAGCGGACCTGTCTGAAGCAGTCGTGGATGTCCAACAGCTCTCCAGCAAAGCATTGATGGCCTTTGAGATCCTCATACTGCACAACAAGATTCTCAGAGTTTGAACTACCTCGTCCACCTCTATCTCTCCGGATCGGATCCAGAGATTCAACTTGGCGGCCTGATGGGTGACTTTGTCAAAGGCCGCATCCCTACAGATTATCCCGAAAAAATCGCCCTGGGTTTACACCTGCATCGTCGGATCGACAGCCTCGCTCAGAACAGTCCACACACACGTCGTAGCCGTCAAAGACTTGACCCAAAGTTCGGTCACGGTCGCGGCATCATCGTCGACATTTTCTACGATCACTTTCTCGCAGCAAACTGGCTCGACTATTCTCCTGTTCCCCTGGAAAGCTACGCAGCAGATTTCTACACACTGCTGCAAAGCTCTCATCGGCAACTACCAGAAGGTTTAAAGCAAATAGCCCCGCGCATGATTGAATACAACTGGCTGGTTTCTTATCAACACCGCGAGGTGGTCGGCAAGACTCTACACAGAATCGCCCAACGCCTGAGCAGACCCCTGCCCCTCGCCGAAGGCATTGATGACCTTGTCGCTCACGAAGGCTCGTTGCTGGAGGATTTTGCAGGGTTCCTGAATCAAGCAACACTATTTGTGCAGGAGGATTTTGATATTACGGTGAGATAAGTCGCGCAGGGTCAACCAGTCATGATCTGGCGTACACCGTCAGCAATAAACTGAATTGCCAGCGCAGCAAGGATAACCCCAAGCAGACGGCGCAGGATATCGTCACCGGTTCGACCTATCAAGTCTTTGACCCGGTTTGCCGAGGAGAGCGCGAGGTAGGTGAGAAGGTAGGTGACCAGAACTGCGGCCACTAGGGAAAGGCTCCCCGAAACTGTCGGTGTTTGAGAAAAGAGTAGAATCGTTACCGTCAGGCATCCGGGACCGGACAACAACGGAATCGACATCGGGAAGACTGAGATATCAACCTCTTCGCCACTCTCCCATTTCTTGCCGGTTTCCCCCTTGGTCACCATGTTGAACGCAGTAATGAAGAGAAGCAGTCCGCCGGACACCCGTAAAGCCTCAATGCTGATGCCGAGTTTGGTCAGCAGTGCCTGACCAAAGAAGGCAGAGACCAGCACGATCGCAGCCGCAATAAGCGTCGAACGCAACGCCATGCGCTTTGCATAAGCCCGCTCACACCCCTTAGTCAAACTATGAAAGATCAGCGCGGTACCAATCGGATCGATGACAACAAAATAAGATGTCAGGGCATGTAAAAAGATATCAGTGAACATCTCTGTTCCAGTCTTGATGAAAAAATTAAGGCGACAGCTGTGTGATCGTTTCTACCCCAGGCCTGCCAGGGTGTCAACGTAAAGGGCTTATACGTGGAGGGACACAACAGGCTTCTATGGCGTCCCTCTTAAGTTATGGAGGAGCGATCAAAGATAAAGGATCAGGAAGAAAACGGGAACGACGACCCCGACACCTGTCAATACGAGCCCCCGCCTTAAAGTCTTGCGGCGAAGCATAAAGAGACCGCTGATGGCCAGAAATGCAAGGGCGATAGCGTAAAGGTCAGCGAACCAGGTCCAGGCTTTTTTCGGGTGGTTGAGGTGCAGGAAATTCATCTCGCGCAGAACGGGCCGGGGGATGGCACGATCGTGAACAACGTGACCGCTTGGCAGGTCGACCGTAATCGAACGCCCTTCGACAAAGAGCTGCAAGCTGTTTCGGTCAGGCCGGTAGCTGCTTTCAAGTTTGCCCGGTTCACTGAGGCGCTCAAGGATCGTAAGCGCGGTTGCGGCGTCCGCAGGGTTGCCGACAACCGGGCCGATATTGGTTTCGACCCGCTCTACACTGTAACTCGGGTTCCACTGTTGGATATGATTGACCGCCACGCCAGAGATGGCGTAGAGCAAGGTCAATCCGATACAGAGGAAACCGATGTCACGGTGCAGCAGGTAATTCCAGCGCCGCCAGCTCATGCTTATCTAAACACCATCGATCGAGGCACCGAGACCACGAATACGCAAAACAGTTTCACCGGAAGTCACCGAGGCAGGATCAAAATCAATACCCTTCTCTTCCGCATGATGTTTGCGCCGCTTGATGACTTCCTCACGGGTCAACACCATACTCTCCACGACCCCCTCAACAGTAGCGACCTTGCCGCGAGCTTCCATCGGGAAGACGATCTCTCCATCGGTTACCTTAATACGGATTTTCTCAAAATCACGATCGCCTGCCAGATAGATCCAGCAGCCCCTTTTGCTGCATACGTCGATGACCAGTCCGGAGACTTTGACTTTTTTACCGACATAGTCTGCTGGGGCATCAAGAATCGCGGAGATCGCCGTCTCTTCGGACAGGGTGACGCCATTGCCGAAATCTTTGGCAAAAGCAGTGACCGGGGACAACATGGCTACAAGCAGAAAGGTGACTAGGAAAGTACGCATGATTTGCTCCTTAAAGGTAATGGACAACGGAACGCATCATACTTTTTGAATATATTGCAAGTCAACACACAAAAACAATGCGCCAATGCAATTATCAAATGCACCATTAAATACAGGTATTTACGGACGGTGAAGTAGGTGCGTCAGGAAAGAATCGGCCACTCCGTCTGGTATCCAGGCGGGAAAAAGGTCTCCCTGGTCCGGTTGAAATAGCCGTACTGCAGGCTGGGGAAGCGTGCCTTATGCATTTTAAGCATTCCAACCATACCAACGCCCTTGCCTGTCACTTGCAGTGAATCAAGATAGAGTACCGGGTCAAGGCTTAAGTTACGCATCTGGATCATATCAACACCAACCAGGTCAATCAGCTCACCCATGGCCTCGATCTCATCCTCGCGATCGGTCACACCAGGAAAGACCAGGTAATTGAGCATCAGGTAAAGACCGGCCGCTTTAGCCCGTTTCAGGGATTCAACCACATCGGCAAAACGATAACCACATGGCCGGTAATAGGCGTTGTAGAGATGTTCCTGGGCCGAGTTGAGTGAGACACGGATCGATTCCACGCCCGCAGCTGCCAGCTTATCTATGGCATCAGGTAAAGAAGCGTTGCTGTTAAAATTGATCGTACCGCGTTCTGTCTGATGGCGCATTTCACGCACCGCTTCGCTGATCACATCTGACTGCATGATCGGGTCACCTTCACAGCCCTGGCCGAAAGAAACGATCGCGTTCTTTGCTTCTTTGAGGTGCGGCACCGCCACTTCACAAAGCTCTTTAACGGTAGGGACGAACGTCAGACGCTCCTGACTGGAAGGACAACAGTCTGATTCCTGTTTGGAGATACAACCAACGCAACGGGAATTGCATGTAGGCGAAGTCGGCAGCGGCGCTTCCCAGCGGCGGAAGAAAAGATTCTTGGCGGCAAAACAATGGTAATCGAGAGCACAGCGCGACAGCTGCTCCAGCAGTCGATTGCCCGGGTTGTCTTGCAGGGTCTTGTTCACCAGGGGAACAAGTTTACGATCATCGAAGTGATAAGGTTGCCACTGGTTGTTACGATCGACCTGGACACCGGCTACGTAAAAACGCTCTTCCTCAGCGCACCAACCGACCGCAGTGTAAGACCAGAGCGGCAAGGTCTGTTCCTTACTTCGGTAATCAGCTGCAGGCAGCAAGGTGCGGGTATAGCCAGGAGTCAGAAAAGCCGAAACCGCCTGAATAGAACCTCCGCCCCATTGCTTGGGAAGGCGATCAGCCGTAATCTGCTTGCCGCTGCGACGGTCGAAACCGATCGGCGGTGTCTGCGGTATGGTGAAAAGACGACTGCCTT
>JAOUDB010000352.1 GCA_029859485.1 Desulfuromonadales bacterium
GGTTGCGACTTTCCCGGTGCCGATCGCCCACACAGGCTCGTAAGCGACCACGACAGTTTGCATCTGCCTGGTTGTGAGGTCCTTCAGGCCAGCGGTAACCTGTTGACGGAGAACATCGAACATCTTGCCGCTTTCCCGCTCTTCCAGGGTTTCACCAATACAGAAAATAGTACCAAGGCCGGAGTCTGCGAGTGCCAGCGCTTTGCTGTTGACCGACCCATCGGTTTCCGCAAAGAGTTGACGACGCTCGGAGTGACCTATGATGACATATTCGCAGCCGGCGTCTTTGAGTAGCAGCGGAGAGACTTCGCCGGTAAATGCCCCCTGAGGCTCCGGGTAGCAGTTCTGGGCGGCGAGTTTGATGTTGCTGCCGGCGAGAGCTTCAGCCACTTTGGCTAAGGCTGTGTAAACAGGCGCAACAACAATTTCGACGTTTTGGTTTGAGGCAACGGCCGGCATGAGTTCTGAGACCAGGCTGGTTGCTTCGCTGATGGTTTTATGCAGTTTCCAGTTGCCAGCGATCATTGGTTTACGCATGCGAAACTCCGTTTCTTTAGCTGTAAGGTTGTAAGCTGTACACTGTAAGGAAGAGAGTCTAAAAACTTTAAAGCTTACAGCTTATAACTAGAGGGATAGTCCCCATGCGGGGACAGTACCGACTAAGCATCTGTCAGTGCCGCAAGGCCTGGCAACTCTTTGCCTTCAAGGAACTCAAGAGATGCGCCACCGCCGGTCGATATGTGAGTCATCTTCGATTCGACGCCGGCTTTCTTGACCGCAGCAACAGAATCTCCGCCACCGACAATCGAGCGGGCCTTTGATTCAGCCAAAGTCTCGGCGACCGCCATGGTGCCTTTGGCGAAGTTGTCAAACTCAAACACGCCCATGGGGCCGTTCCAGACCACCATGCGGGCATTGCACAAGGCGCCGGTATAAGTCGCAATTGTTGCCGGGCCGATATCGAGGGCCATCCAGTCAGCCGGGAAGTTGGCGTCGCTGCAGACCCTGTGGTCGGCCGTTGGGCTGAACTCGGCGGCAACGATGTGGTCTTGTGGCAGGAGCAGGTTGACACCCTTCTTTGCAGCTTTTTGAATCAGTTCTTTTGCAAGGCTGATTTTGTCTGCCTCAACGAGTGATTTTCCGGTAGGACGACCTTTGGCCTGCAGAAACGTATAAGCCATGCCTCCACCGATGATCAGTGTATCAACTTTGTCCAGTAGGTTCTCAATGACAGCAATCTTGTCGCTGACCTTGGCTCCGCCGATAACAGCAACAAACGGATGGTCAGGGTAGGCAAGGGCCAGGCCCAGGTACTTGATCTCTTTTTCGAGCAGGAAGCCGGCGGCAGAAGGTTGCAGATACTTGGTGACGCCTACCGTCGATGCATGGGCGCGGTGAGCTGTGCCGAAGGCGTTGTTAACGTAGATATCTGCGTTGGCAGCCAATGCTTTGGCAAATTCAGGGTCGTTTTTAGTCTCGCCGGCATGGAAGCGCACGTTCTCCAGCAACAGAACGTCGCCGTCATTCATCTGATCGACCATCCGTTTTACATCCGGGCCAACGCAATCCGGCGCCATTTTTACAGAGGTGCCGAGATGTTGCGAGAGACAGGGAGCGACGGATGCGAGGCTGAACTTGGCCTCGGGACCGTTTTTGGGCCGGCCAAGGTGTGACGCAAGAATCAGGCGACCGCCGTTGTTGATGATGTGACGGATCGTCGGCATCGATGCACTGATGCGAGTATCATCGGTGATCTGGTTTTTGTCGTCGAGTGGGACGTTAAAGTCGACGCGACAGAAAACCCGCTTGCCTTGAAAATCGATATCTTTAATAGAGATCTTATTTAACATTTGTTCGCCTTACTAAAATCGCTGAGGTTTCTTAACTGTGTAACCTGACCAAAATCAGAATAGGTTTAACGCTAAAGAGAAATAAAATGTTTAAGACGCACGCTTTAGCCTTTGCGTCTTTGTTCGATTCTCATGGCGCCGTTGCGTTAAAAAAATAGGGCAGGTTAGAAACCTGCCCTTGATATATCAGTTTAGTCTTTAGCCATCAGTTTAACCAGGTCAACGATACGGTTCGAGTAGCCCCATTCGTTGTCATACCAGCTCATGACCTTGACCATTGTGCCGCCGATGACGGTTGTGGTTGCAGCGTCTACAGTTGATGACGCCGGGTTGCCGTTGAAATCACAGGAGACCAGAGGTTCTGCGCAGTAGTCGAGGATGCCTTTCAGCGGGCCGTTAGCAGCCGCTTGCAAAGCAGCGTTGACTCCTTCGACGCTGGTGGCTTTCTCGGTTTCCACAACCAGGTCTACAAGGGAGACGTTCGGGGTTGGTACGCGTACCGCCAGGCCGTCGAGCTTGCCTTTCAGTTCCGGCAGAACCAGGGCAACAGCTTTGGCAGCGCCAGTGGTTGTCGGGATCATCGACAGGGCTGCAGCACGGGCGCGACGCATGTCGCTATGTGGCAGGTCTAGGATGCTCTGGTCGTTGGTGTAAGCGTGAACGGTGGTCATCAGGCCTTTAACGATGCCGAAACTATCCATGATGACCTTGGCGACAGGAGCCAGGCAGTTGGTGGTACAGGAGGCGTTCGAGACGATGTTGTGCTGAGCGGCATCGTACAGGTTGTCGTTAACGCCCATGCAGACAGTTAGATCAACTTCTTTGCCCGGCGCACTGATGATAACCTTTCGTGCCCCGGCTTGAATGTGCTTGCCGGCGTCCTTGCCGTTCGTGAAAAAACCGGTCGACTCGATAACGATATCGATGCCAAGTTCTTTCCATGGCAAAGCTGAAGGATCACGCTCACTGAAAACCTTGATTGACTTGCCACCACACTGGATGCTGTCTTCCGTAGCGGATACATCGGCAGAGAGGATGCCGTGAATCGAGTCGTATTTAAGCAGATGTGCAAGGGTCTGCGGATTGGTGAGGTCGTTGATTGCAACGATCTCAAATTCTGATGAGCTTTGTGCCGCACGAAACACGTTCCGACCGATGCGGCCGAAACCGTTAATGGCTACTTTTACCGACATGTACTCGTCCTCCCGATGATGTTGTTAAAAAAAGAAAGATGCCTGACGGAGAGCCGTTCAGACAGAAATATTTTCGACGCAGGGATGATAACGAATCGACTGCTGAGGGTCAACCGTTTTTAATCGTTTTAGGAACAATGTCGGTTGCTCTGATGCGCAGCTTTGTGTTAAAAAAACGACTGGCTTTCATGTGTAATCTAATCCTCACATCAAAGCCCCGTTTTCCCACCATTTTATTGATGCTCGGGGGCTTTCCCACAAAGACATGAAAAACTCTCTGGAAAGACGCATCCTGATCTTCAGCTTGCTGGCGCTGACCCTCACTATCGCTGTAAATACCGGCTTCAATGTCGAAAGTTTCCGGCGCAGTTATCGTGACGGCATTCTTCACCGTGCACATACCTTTGCTACAGCCTTAAAAAGTCAGGTAGAGGCCGTCATTCTTCTGGGCCTTCCCCTCGACGAGATCGATGGCATTTCTGAGCGTTGCCAAGACATCGTTAACAACGACCATCAGATCAGCTATTGTCTCATTGAAGCCTCCTCCGGAATCATTCTCTACCATAATCAGGAACACCCACAGACAAGCGAAGTTACGTATGTTGGCAACCTCTCTCCCGAGATTTCAATCCTTGAGTCGAAAACTATGGGCAAGATCTATGATCATGCCTCTCTCCTCTACGATTATAACGACAAGGTCGTTGGGCGCGTCCGAATCGGCTTTCAGGACCAGATTCTCAATCAGCTGGT
>JAOUDB010000353.1 GCA_029859485.1 Desulfuromonadales bacterium
GTAGTTCTATCGACAGTCGACCGTCAACAGACTTCACCCCGGTCAGGCAAGCCAAAAAAGCTGCCAAACCAAAAGTAAAAACCTGAAAACAACCAACTTTGAGATTTCATTACGATGCCACCTTCATGATATTTTGTGGTCTATCTTGGTAACAAAAAGCACATCGGAAAGCAAGGAAAGAATCAGCAACAGCTTTTTTCTTGACTTAAAGTTCGCATTTGGTTACAAATCCTTCTCCCGCCCAGATAGCTCAGTCGGTAGAGCAGAGGACTGAAAATCCTCGTGTCGGCAGTTCGATTCTGTCTCTGGGCACCACAAGATACAAGGCCTCGCAATCTACCGACTGCGAGGCCTTTTTCTTAGTTGCTATCACCTTTGCTATCATCCTCTTTCATCGCCCTACACCACCCTTGCTCTGACAGCTGGCACATTCTCACACTCTAGCCCAAACGATCTGGTCGTTGTTATCGGAAAGGGCAAATAAACAGGCATTCCGGCCATTCAATCCAATCATTAAAGACGTCGACCAACGTAATAGCCTAAACGGCAACTCAAGCAGTCCCAAAAAAGCCCCACCATTGAGGGTCAGAGTCCTTTACCTTGCAAGGTTTTTGACGTCCTGGGTGAAACTGAGAAAAGTCTTAAATCTAAAGGTTGCACACCCAAACCCCACAAGCAAAAAGCCACCCGGTTTGATGCCGGACGGCTTTTCATTTAACGAAAGGAATTTAGGCTTTTACACAGCCTACTTCTTACCGTTGTCATGCATGACAACGATGTTGGTCTCAACACTTTCTCCGACACCAGCCTTATTCTCTGCCTCAAATTTAACAGTATAAAGCCTGCCGTCTTTATCATTTCCTTTTCGCGAAGCTACCATAGGTATGGCAACAGTAAAGCTTCCATCAGCACCTAACTGCAGAGCTTCAACCTTGTCCAACTCTCCATACTCGTCCGTGAGCTGATACTCTGCCGTGCTAATTTCACAGCCATCGGGAACAGCAACAGACCCCGACAGCTCTATCTGTAACGACTTATTGTTGCGCATGTTAATGGATTCCTGCGAAGAGACAATATCGGAAAACAAAGGGACCTGACTACAGCTCACAAAGCTATCGACGTCCACATTGATCTCGAATTCAGCTGGAGCAACAATCTCGTTTGACCTGAGCCAGACAGTTTTCAATATCCCTTTATAGAGGCCACCTTGCGCATCAGCAGGAACCTTGACCTGAAGGACAGCCTGACGTGTCTTGTACGAGGAATTCAAAGACATATAGATTTGGCTGTTTATCCAATTGCGATCAAGAGTGCCACCGACATGGGCAAGGCCGAAGCTGGCATAGGGCTTCGGTAAAGAAGTGTCTTCCAATGACACTGTAATTGGAACCGCAACTGTTTCTCCAGGTGCAACATTAACCGTCAAGCCATTCTGTGCAAAGATTATTTGCGCCGAGTGGCTCTCGGTAGATAAGCACAGCAGGGTGAACGCAAGCAGCGACAACACAAGCGCATGCCATAAACCGCCGGAAAGCCCTTTAACTCTATTATCATGAGGACTCGCTGGAATTGATTTCATTGTAAACCTCCCTATAAAACACAAAAAACCGCCAGAGCATTGATATCTCTGGCGGCTCGGCTGGCATTGGAAGGAGAACCTTCTATTAGCTCCGTGGCTCTGCGTCCCGCAGTTTCCCACGGTTTGCTCTTGGCAGAGGATAGACCAAACAACTTAATCTAAATTGTTGCCTGTATATTAATAGGAGTTCAAACAGAAGAATGTAATCTGAATCACAAAGTAAAATTTTCTTCAAAGAAACTGTGCCGAATGAGTATGTAGCGGTTTTCATCGATGGACATCAGGCCCGATTTTTTCCATTTATCTATTACGCGCGTGACCGTTTCACGTGTCAGGCCCGTCATGTCGGCAATATTCTGATGTGTCAGGCGCAGCTTCAACAACACCCCCTCGGGTACTTCCTCTCCGCGTTCTGCAGCCATTTCCGTCATTGAAGCCATTACGCGATTGGAGGCATCGTTGAAATGAAGCATGCGGACTTGATTCCAGGAGTGGCGCAATCGCCCTGACAACAGCAGAAGCAATTTGTGCATGACTTTGGGCTGATTTTGGATAATTGCAAAAAAATCTTCTCGACCCACAATAAGAACCAGTGATTTTTCCATAGCGGCGACTGTTGCCGGGGTCGTTTGCTGATCAATCAGGGAAACTTCGCCGAAAGAGTCACCTGCACCATGAAAAGCAACGATCGACTCCTTACCGCCTTCAGAGGAGTAATAAACCTTTACCTCCCCTTCAAGGACCGAATACATGTACCTGTTGGTATCCTCCTCGTAAAGAATAACTTCACCCTTCTTGAATTCTCGCAGTGTAACTCGGCATGAAATAGACTCTAACTCTTCGGTGGAAAGGTCAGCAAATAACTGAGCCTGTTTCAATAAATTCATATTGCCGCTGGTGTTTGCCATATTTATGTGCTGCCCAAAAAACAGGGAGAAGACCTTTATCAAAAGTAAGACAATATTACACGCGAAGACATCATAATAAACAATTTGTGTAAACGTCACACTGATTGTCATTCCATAAGTATAAAAAAACTACTTTTATTTCAAAATCTAAAGGAACAGTTCAGGTTGAAAAGATTGTCGCGGCAGGCTTGGCGTCTTCGCCCCCCCTAAAATCGCCATAAAAAAGCCAACAAAAAAGTAACCCTGGCAGGACAGCTTAGGATCGACTTCAGAAATTCACAAGACAACTCGCTATTGACATGTTGGTTTCGAATGAAACCTGCGTGATGGGGTCACCCGGCGTTCTGCTTTCGGTAATTTCTCGCCCCGCCTCACCCTGTTCTTAACCGCTTTTTATGCTTATTCTCAATAATGCCAGTTCTCTTCATTCCAATTTCAACGTGTCGTTCTCTATCTTTGGAAATCTCCAAGACCGCCAGTTTTGTCCACCATGAACCGATGTGAAAAAACCTTTAAGACACGTTTATTCCCTCCTGATTGTATCTAAGGTAATGCAATGGAAACCACCACCAAATAATCTTCTGTGTCTTAGTTGGACAGGAATAGGTGTAAATCCATTTTGTTCAAGAAGCCGAATTAATGGAATATAATTATTGCTAACCATGATCTTTTTTGGATCTAAAGATAGAACATTCATATCAATAAACTTACTTGCCAAAAGAGTTTGTTGGGCTTCAGGTTCAGGTGCAAAAATTCTATCCCATTTTTTCAGAAAATCAGGCAGATGTTCCTCTTTAAATTTTCTTGGATTGACAAGGAGAACTCCCTCTCTCAGGGGTAACATAGTTGAGTCTATATGGTTATCCACCATCCTAACAACATGTAAATTATAGCCTTTCAGATGTCTTTTGAGCCATTGTGCACCCAACAAGTGATTCTCATTCGAACAGTTGATAACGATGTCACTATTAAATCTTAAACATTGAGCACCATCAAACAGGATTTCGTAGCCGATATCAAAATGATTAGCCTGCTTTTCATATTGAACTCCTTTTTTGAGCTGATACGATATATCGAATGAATTATCCGTTAACATGGGCTTAGGTACTTGAGTCCATCTCGCACCTTTTTTGAAATAGTCCATAAAGATCTCTTTTAAAAGATCATTCTCAAAAAACCTACTTCTAACTTGTGGTGGAGTTTCTATGATTTCATCACCGACAATAATGGCCTGGTCTCTGATATTCAACGCAGGCACACAACCACTTTCCCAATATGGAGTTTTAAATCGGTGTATC
>JAOUDB010000354.1 GCA_029859485.1 Desulfuromonadales bacterium
TCGTTCCCATAATTCTATGGCAAATAAGGAAGGCCACCCGTTACCAGATGGCCATCATTTTGTGGATTAAACGGCCTTTCAAATACCGCTATCAACAAGAAGCAGTTTTTTCGATTTAGAAGTCGTGATTTCTAGGCAATCACGGTGATCTTTACTGCCCCGCTTCAAGTTCAGCCAAGCGTACCTTCATTGCCTTTTCCTTCTGGTGACGTTCAGTGATATCTCGCAAAATAGCCCCGACACCAAGGGCCTGTCATCATCATCCCGAAGCATCACAATTGAAAACTCAGTAGACAACCTTGTTCCCTTCTGGTGCATGGACGGCACTGCCAGCAATTCGGTCCCGTAGCGTGTTTCACCTGTGGCTATCGTCTTGTGGAAGCCCTCCCTACGGCGTTCCCGAAGTTTCTCCGGAATGATCAAGTCAAGAGACTGGCCGAGAGCCTTCTCCGCAGGAGTTCTAAAAATCCTCTCGGCGGCCAGGTTCCCCATGCGGATAATACCTTCACGGTCAGTAAACATGATTGCGTCTGGAGCTAAGGCAAGAATCCGCTGGCTCATAGTGTTGATGTCGAGACTGCTCATTATGTACTCCTTTTCCTTAAAAGGTCCTTGCTGACAATAAGCTCATCAACTCATATCAACAGGCAGACATCAAAGATAAAAAAGCCCCGCGCAGTTGTTCCTTTGGCCTGCGGCTGTAACTCAATGTTTCCCCTGGTTCTCAGAAACCTGCATATTGAAGTCCTTGCCAATTATAATCGGCAAGTTGACAAGATCAAAAAAGGTTGTCTCATACGTTAATCCAGCCGGATCCAGGGTGGCGAAATCGACGATCGGCACAATTCCTAGAAAGTCTGGCAAATAAGAAATAGCCAAATTTATGATCGTTTATGATGCCGGAAGCAAACCGTCTTCTCCAAGCGTTTGCGCCAGAGATATCGTCGTAGAGAGCAATTAAAAAAAGGCCAAGCTGGACTTCATTCTACCAGGGGAGCTCCTCACCATTGCAGTGCCAGAAAGATCCTGAGTTCTCAAGATTGAGAGCCTCAATCCTTTCGGCGAGCCCGGCAGCAGATTCTTGTGGCGTGATCAAACCGCCAAAGTTGACCATGCGGGTTTTCACAAAACCGGGATGCAGCTGTGCCACGGCGATGCCACGCCCTTTCAGGTCAATCGCCAGGCTGCGTCCAAGGGCGTTGAAGGCCGCTTTGGAGGCACGATAACCATAACGACCACCGGAGGAGTTGTCGGCAATCGATCCCATACGGCTGGTGATATTGGCAATCTTGCTTCCCTCCGTCATGTTGGGCAACAAGGCTTCGCTGATCTTTAGAGGCGCGAAGGCGTTGATCTCCATTTGCAGGCGAAGAGAGTCAAAATCAAGCTCACCGAGGGTCTCATCCAGCAGGACGCCGGCGTTGTTAATCAGCAGGTCGATCGTTTGCCCTTGCAGGGCGGCCACTAGCAGATCAACAAATTCCTTGCTGGTGACGTCAATGCCTTCAATGATTTGCTTTGCGACTTCATCCAGCTCGCTCGAAGATTCCCGGCAGACCCCCGTGACCCGCCAACCTTCGGACTGATAGTGACGTGCCAGTTCGAGCCCGATGCCACGATTGGCTCCTGTAATGACAACATGTTTCATTGTGTAATCCTTTCTTATCTCAAGCTGTTTAAACCCACGAAGCTGCCGTTGTTATCTTCGGCCAATTTACGCATCAGGGCGGCAAAACGTGCCGCGTTCTGGCCTGCTCTCGGTTGGGCCATAAGGACGGGGAAGCCGACGGTGTGAATGCGCACCCGGCTGCCTTTGCTGCCGGAGGCGTTTTTCTGCCGGACAGTGTTGACTACATTCTGCATCAGGCCACCGGAAAAGTCGTCTCCGAAGACGTAGAGGCTGATGCGTTTATCGGCAGCGTAGAAACGCTGGATTGCTTTAGTGACCCCTTCAACTGGGCTGGAGTTGGAAAAAGGTGCCCAGGAGGAGAGCCGATCGAGGATCGCGCGGCGACGGGCATTCGAATCGGGAATCCAGCGCCCTGCATACTGGGAGAACATGTAGTCTCCCATATCGTTGAGCACCTGAACCCCCTTGACACGCGGATAGATGGCGAGGATCTCTTTCATCTTCTGCCGGACCAGCGGCCAGGCAAAGCGCTGCATGCTGCCCGAAGTGTCGATGACGAAGATTATATATTCGCTGTCCACCGGTATACCGCCGATGACCGCATCTTCTTTGGGTCGCTGGTAGTCTGTGAGCAACTTTCGCATCTCGTCGCTCAGTTCCTGTTTGGCGCTCTTTAGCTCATCCGCGATCAGACTTTGCGCTTCGGCCGCCGTGCTGGCGAGCTGATATTCTCCTTCAATGTTGGTCAGGGCTCCCTGTAGACGGGCCAACTTTTCTTTCTCTTCGGAGAGCTGCTCCTGCTTGGCGATCAGCTGCCGGTTGAAAATCTGGGTTTCCCCACGGATGTCGTGGAGCTCTTCTTCCAACTGTATCACGAGGCCTGAGAGGTCGACATTGGTCTGCTCGATCACCCGTGGCTCGGAGATTTTCGAGATGACCAGCAGCAGGATGATGGCCCCGAAACCGCAGGAGATCACGTCGAGGAAAGAGAGGTTGAAAACCTCTATCTGGCGGCGGCGTCTTCTCATGGCCAATCCCTCGTTGGGGTGAGGAAAGAGCCACCTGTCTCTATGGCGAGTTCCCAGAAAGAGACCGCAGCCATGGGGTCGCCTTCCATCGGGAAGAGGATGGTATTGATCGGCACGGCTCTGGGCAGGACTCCGGTCGCCTGATGGAACAGCTTCAGGCGTTCGTCGCCCGAGATAGTGTTCTTTGAACTTTTTTTCTCCCCCTGGGTGGGGAGACCATCGGTGAGCAGGAGAATATTATCCGGACGCGGTTTCATGCGCGCGGCCGCAGCAAAGGCGTTGTAGAGGCTGGTCCCCCCTTGAGGGATGGTCTTTTTGAGCGCTGCCAGCATGCGGTTGATATTCTTGTTGTCAGAGGTCTTAACCCACGTGTTCTTCAGATCTGCTACGGCGGGAGAGGACTCGGTGTTGAAGGTGTAGAGTTGTAGCGAACTGTCTGCAGGGAGGTTGGCGCTCAACCATTCGGCAGTTCTAATGGTGCGCTTCCATTTGGGCGAAGATCTCTTGCTGCGGTCATCAAGGTTGCGACGGACGATGATGTTGACGATGGTTTCATCGAGCATACTGGCCGAGGCGTCAACCAGCAGCAAAACTCTTTTGCCGCCGAGCCGCAGACCGGTAAGATACTGGCGGTCTCCCTGTCCGATAAACTCGCGAACCTGGGCACCACGGGCAAGCTCTGTTTGTTGCTCAGCTCCGATTCGTCGACTCTCTGCGTCTAGGTTGAGGAGGTCTGATTGCAGGGCGTTGATATGTTTTTTTGTCGCTTGGCTGTTGCCGCTCATCGTGGCCAGTTCGAGTTTGGTCTGTTCCAGATTGCTGATCACCTGGCGGGAAAGGCCCTCTGTCCGAACGATTTCCTCTTCCGTCTGGACCATACTGTTCTGCAGGCTGACCAGGTGCTCTTTGCCTGCCTTGACTTCACGTTCGATACGCATGACCTCGCTGCGCAGATCGCTGACGATCTCCTTGCGGGTGGTCAGCATGTCGCCGTTTAGCAGCATGACCAACAGCACGACTGCGCCAAAACCACAACACATGACGTCGAGGAATGCCAGGTTGAATTGTGAACTGCTGCGTCGACGAGGGGGCACGAAAAGACCTTAGTTTCAGGGTGCGGGTTTG
>JAOUDB010000355.1 GCA_029859485.1 Desulfuromonadales bacterium
TATCGAGGTTAGCAGTCAACCATTTTATCCCTACAAATCAAGAGGCTTTAAGGTCAAAAGAAATATTAATAACAGGGATAGGCAGGATAAGAAGGATAAAGTCAAATTCTTCGGAGTGTGGAGAAATCACTCATGTTTGGTTCTTATGGTTTTATCCTATACAGCCTGTATATACCTGTTCAAAAAAAGTATAAGACCCTATGGCTGTTGGTGAAGCGAAGTAGATAACCAGAAAAGTAAAAACGCAAAGAATGGACTGAGAAATTTAAACTCTTTAAGTTATCATTATTCTATTACTGGTTTTGGGACTATCCGTTTTCTCGCTGGAGTACTTAATGTATCTAGTCGTTCTACATGATTGGAAGATGGAAGAGGGCGCTGTTGCCAAGGTTATCGCTGAAAAACTGGGAACCGTGGCATTCGAAGCTCGTCAGAAAATTTCCGGTGGCAGCCCGGTAGTGATTGCAACTTTTGCTGACGAAGATCACGCCCGTGCGTTGGTGGCCAGTTTGACTCAAGAAGATCTGCCGGCGTTCATGATCGACACGGAAGAGGTGCGTAAACACCAGTCTGCCTGCTACGTGCATCGTTTTGTTCTGGAAGAAGAGGCGCTAAAAGTAGAGTCGCGTGATGGTGAATGTTGCGAGATTGAATACGGTACGATCGACCTGTTGCTGGTTGCCATCTGTAAGGCCGGTGAGATTCAGACCACGGGGACCGAGACGAGCCGTAAGTTCAGCCTTGGCAAGACTCTGCTGGCTGGCGGGTTGCCGATGACCAAACAAGTCAAGACAGAGAAAATCGTGACGGCCGAAGAGCGTGACGAATCACTCTGGCTCTACACGCATGATCGTGCACTGTTTATCTTCGATCGGCCGGTCATGAACTACGACGGTCTAGGCGAGGCGATGCAGTTTACCCGTGATCTTAATTTTAACCACTTGAAGAACGAACTGAAGCGTCTCGCTCCGCGGGCGCGCTTCGACAATCGGTTAATCAAACGAGCCGCTATGATTCGCCTGATAGGGCCGGCGCTCAACCCGGAAGTTGATCACGATTTGGCCTTCGAAATCCTCTCCCGGAGCATGCGGCTCAAAGGCTCTTAACGGGAATCTTTGCCCTTGTTGATCCGGAAACCTGATTTTGACAAGGCTTCGGCCATCGCCGTTGAAGACTCGGGTGCTTTCTTTTCGGGCTTTGCTTGTTTGACACATTCTTTCTGCTGCGGTGGCTTCTCTGCCTCACCCTTGCGCATGGTCAGGCCGATCCGTTTGCGCTGCAGATCAATCGACAGAACCCTGACCAGGACCTGCTGACCAACCTTGACCACCTGGTTCGGGTCTTTAACAAAGCGATCAGCAAGTTGGCTGACATGGACCAGGCCATCCTGATGGACGCCGATATCGACAAAGGCACCAAAGGCTGCGACATTGGTTACGATGCCGTTAAGTGTCATCCCTTCTTTAAGGTCCTTCACCTCCATGACATCTTCGCGAAAGCTCGTCGTAACAAAACTCTCCCGGGGATCCCGACCAGGCTTTTTCAGTTCATTGACAATGTCCTTCAACGTCGGCAGTCCGATGTCGTCTCCGGCATAAGTTTCCAGTCTGATGTTGTTGAGTAAAGCCGGTTCAGTAACCAGCTTTGCTATGACCACACCGAGGTCGGCTGCCATCTTCTCCACCACCCCGTAGCGTTCCGGATGGACGGCCGTGTTATCGAGTGGCTGAACGGCGTTCCTGATCCTCAAAAAACCCGCTGCCTGCTCATAGGCTTTCTTGCCAAAGCGCGATACTTTGAGGAGCTGATCCCGTCTGACAAAAGCACCTTCAGAATCACGGTGATTGATGATCTCCTTGGCAAGAGTCTCGCTGATGCCCGACACAAAGCTCAAGAGGGCCCAGCTGGCCGTGTTCAGGTCAACACCGACAAAGTTGACACAGGATTCAACCACCTCATCGAGGGACTTCTTCAGGGCTGTCTGGCTGACATCGTGTTGATACTGACCAACGCCGATACTTTTGGGGTCGACCTTGACGAGTTCGGCCAAGGGATCCTGCAGGCGGCGGGCAATGGAGATGGCCCCGCGAACGGTCAGGTCGAGATCCGAAAATTCTTCGCGGGCGATCTCCGATGCCGAATAGACACTGGCGCCAGCTTCGCTGACCATGACAACCTGCAGCTTTAATCCGGCCTCTTTGAGAGCGGCGCGAATGAATTGATCCATCTCACGCCCAGCGGTGCCGTTGCCGACAGCAATCATCTCAATGTTGTGATTCTCAATCAGACGCAGCAGTTCACGCCGGGCCGATTCGATCTTGGCTCCTCCTCCGGTGTGGGGGTAAATGGTCTCATGCTCGAGAAAGCGGCCGGTCGCATCGACCACGGCCAGCTTGGAGCCTGTGCGCAAGCCCGGATCAACGCCTAGGACTTTGTAGCTGCCGGCCGGCGCGGCCAGGAGCAGGTTCCGCAAGTTCTCCGCAAAGACACGAATCGCCTCGTCGTCAGCAGCCTTTTTTGCCTGCAACCTCAATTCCACTTCGATCGAAGGGGTCAGCAGGCGTTTGTAGGCATCGACGATGATCTCGCGTAATAACTCGGTAAAACGGCTTTCGGCAGGAACAAAAAGTACGCAGAGCCGGCCAAGAATCTCCTCTTCCGGAGCCTCGATGCGCAGACGTAAAATGTCTTCTTTTTCCCCTCGCCGCATGGCGAGCATCCGGTGTGATGGTATCTGCTGCAGCGGTTCGCTGAAATCGTAATACATCTCAAACTTGCTGACCGTCTCCTCTTTGCCCCGTGCCGGTTGAGAAGAAAACAGTCCTTTCTGCCAGGTCAGGTCGCGCACAATTGCACGTGCCTCGGCAACATCGGCGAACTGTTCAGCAAGGATATGGCCAGCACCGGTCAAGGCTTCCTCGGTTGTTGTTATTTCCTGTTCCGGGTTGAGAAAAGGCCTTGCCAGCTCTTCAGCAGAGGCCCCTTGCCCTCGTGCCGCCAGTAACTGTTCTGCAAGGGGCTCAAGACCACGCTCTTTGGCAATCAGTGCCTTGGTGCGTCGCTTCGGTTTGAAGGGCAGGTAGAGGTCTTCCAACTCTGTTTTTTGTCGGGTCTGCTCAATCTTCTGTCGTAGCTCAAGGGTCAGTTTGCCCTGCTCATCGATTGACTTAAGAATGGTCTGTCGACGTTCGTTCAGGGCCGTGTGATATTCAAGGCGTTCCTGGACCAGGCGTACCTCAACCTCATCGAGCTCCCCTGTGGCTTCTTTACGATAACGAGCGATAAAGGGCACGGTCGCGCCCTCTTCGAGCAGCGCTATGGTCTGCTTGATTTGTGCTAGTTGCAATCCGGTCTCTTCGACCAGAATCTGATTGATCGCGATTATTCCTGCTTTGTTCATTGTTGGGTCGATCCTTGTTTCGGGGTTGTTGTCAGGGGGGCGATACTAGCACATGCGTTTCATCTCTTGAGCAGGAATTTCTATGGGGTCATACAAGAAATCTTGGGATGGATGTAGAGAAGAGTGACACCCGTCAGACGCGACACGTTATTATGAAAGGAGGAAAAATCCTCGGGACTATAACCTAAACATAAGGGAATACGTCTTTACACCAAAACAGTAAAAGCTGAAATCAAAAGATCAACGCAAAGTCGCTAAGAAAAGCCAGGAAAGACGCAAAGGGTGACTGTTTTCGCTTTTTTTGAAGTGGTTTTCTTTGCGGGCTTTCTCTAAACCTTCGCGACTTTGCGTTAAATACTTGCAACCTTTGTTTGGGTT
>JAOUDB010000356.1 GCA_029859485.1 Desulfuromonadales bacterium
TGTTGGTCTCCTTTCGCTACATTGATGGTTGGTGTTGCTTCCATCATGGCGCACAGACGCCGATTTGGGTAGCGGGGGGAGACCATCTCATCATAAGTCAGTGTTTCTATTAAACGCCTCAAACACGTCTTTCTTCTTATCATCATAACAATGCGAGAGGACTTTTAGTAATTATCTCCTCTTTACCGCTGAACGCTATAGCTCCCACATATTCATTCTTAAATATCAGGGTCAGTAAGAATTTCATTGAGAAGTTTGCCCTGGAATATGGGTATAATTAAGTCCGTGCTTTTCCTTATAGGATTCTTTTGACCAATGTTCAGTTTTTCCTTTGAAGAACTTACCCTGATTGGCCTCTTTCTCGCTGCGCTCGAAATTGCGGGCGTGATCGTGGCTGTGCATGCCATCCTCAACACCCGCACCTCGCAAGGTGCTATTGCATGGGCGTTATCTCTGGTCACGGCACCATACTTGGCTTTACCATTGTATGCTTTTTTCGGCAGACGCAAGCACGAAGGTTCTCAACATCCTAAACGGTGCGTTGAAATATCAATCCAGGAGATAACTTCGCGCCTGAAAACACAGTGGCTACCTTTCCATAAGGTAATCAACGGCCGAGCAACGCTTAGCAGGTTTATGGAAAAACTCTCAGGCATGATGTTCACCGGGGGCAACGGTGTGCACTTGCTAATCAACGGCAGAACGACCTTCGAGACAATCTTCGCTGCAATCGACCAGGCCCAAAATTACGTTCTGGTTGAATTTTTCATCGTACATGATGACGATCTGGGCCGTGAATTGCACCAACGATTGCTCGACAGGCAAAATGCCGGGGTACAGGTCTACTTCCTTTACGATTCCATCGGAAGCCATGCTTTACCTCAAAGCTACCGGCAAGAGTTAGTCGCCTCCGGAGCAATGGCCCACGCATTTGGTAGCCCAAATAGGTTCAGAAACCGTTTCCAGCTTAATTTTCGCAACCACCGCAAGATCGTAGTTGTCGATGGCAAAACCGGCTTTGCTGGCGGGCACAATGTAGGCAATGAATATCTAGGCGGGAGTAAACGTTTCAGTTCCTGGCGCGACACACACCTTAAGTTAACTGGCCCTGCGGTGATGGGGCTACAGGCCGCCTTCCTGGAGAACTGGTTTTGGGTGACGGGGGAAATCCCCGAATTGAACTGGGAACCGAAACCCACGGCCTCCGATGCCAGTGTTTTGATCGTGCCTTCAGGCCCTGCGGACGAACTGGAGACGTGTAGCCTTTTCTTTGTACAGATGTTGAACGTGGCTAAAGAGCGTGCTTGGATTACCAGCCCCTATTTCGTGCCGAACGAGGCGGTGTTGGAAGCGCTGATCCTCGCCGCGCTTCGCGGTGTCGATGTTCGGGTAATGATTCCGGAGACCCCAGACAAAAAGACTGTCTGGTATGCGGCTTTTGCCTATATGAAAGACGCACAGACAGCAGGAGTACGATTCTATCGCTACCGTAAAGGTTTTCTGCATCAGAAAGTCATGCTAGTAGATGACGACCTAGCCGTGGTCGGAACTGCTAATCTTGATAATCGCTCTTTCCGGCTCAACTTTGAACTCTCCGTGCTTGTTTCCAACCGCACGTTTGCCACGCAGGTGGCGCAAATGCTGACAGCCGATTTCGATGAATGTCACCTGGCCACACTTGAAGAAACGACATCGAAGTCGTTACCCGTACGAATAGCCATAGCTGGATCGCGGCTCTTATCGCCGATTCTTTAATCTGACCGACCCACGTTGCGAGACAAAAAAATATCCATCCTTGACCACCCAATTTATACCTCAAGCTTTGGCTCGGGGCTCTTTATGTTGCAGGGTTAGTAAGCATTTCGTTTTTTTGCGGATTTGAGTA
Source organism: Desulfuromonadales bacterium (assembly GCA_029859485.1). Taxonomy (GTDB): domain Bacteria; phylum Desulfobacterota; class Desulfuromonadia; order Desulfuromonadales; family BM103; genus M0040. Next base: position 1,886 of record JAOUDB010000356.1, read on the forward strand.
CCCCAGAACATATGTAGGAGTATAAATAAGATTACCTAACCCTATGACCTCACCTTTTTACTGAGTATAATGATTGACAGCTTAAGGTAATTCTTTCATCAAGCCTATATTCTGGTCTCGTGGCAATTCTACAAAAAGTGATCCGAACAGGAACACTGCCCCTGTCGTTGAAAGGACTTAACATGCTTGTTCGCATATCAGCTATATTATTAATGCTCGCAGTACAGCCTGTATTCGGCACATCAATGTCGCCACAAACCGAGACTATCAGGACCCATGTTGAACAGGTTCGTGCGAGCGGTAACTTGACCATCGCTGGTCAAACAATATCCTCGGCACTGGTATTGCCGTCTCTCTATGAGAATAGAGACTATGCGCCGGTGTGGGACAACCCGCAGGCGGTTCGACAGTTGATAGAGACGCTGGAACATGCTGACAACGACGGCCTTATAAGCAACGACTACCATTTGCCGGCTATTCTGAAGCTACAGGCAAGCAATCTCGTAGGTGACCCAGCAATCGCTGCTGGCCTAGATATCCTGATGACCGACGCACTCATCAGGCGGGGTTATCACCTTTTGATAGGCAAGGTTGATGCCGAGGAACTAGATGCCAATTGGAACATGACAGCGACAATCGGCGACCTTGATACTGTGCTCTCCTTGGCTGCAGCCATTGAGTCAGCTCGTATACCTCAACTGATAGAGCAACTACGCCCTGATCATGCTTATTATGCATACCTACAGCAGGGATTAACACGCTACCGCAGCATTCGCGAACAGGGTGGTTGGCTGAGCGTACCAAGTGGACCTGCATTAAAGTCCGGTATGGCCGACACGCGCATACCAGTGATCCGCGAACGTTTGAACGTGACGGGCGAATTGTCCACTGCAGATACTACGTCAAACATCTATGACGAAACACTGACAGGCGCAGTAAAACAGTTTCAGCAACACCATGGTTTGACAGCAGATGGGGTGATAGGGCCGGCTACACTGGCGGCCATGAACGTACCTGTGCAGGCGCGCATCGATCAGATCAAGGTCAACCTTGAGCGTGCCCGCTGGGTTTTACACGATCTGCCGGAAGACGTGGTAATTGTCGATATCGCCGGGTTTGAAGTCAGCTATCGGCACAGTGGTAAAATCGTTTGGTCAACACTTGCCCAGGTTGGCACACCCTATCGTGAGACACCTGTGTTCAGAGACCAAATTAGTTACCTTGAGGTTAACCCTACCTGGACTGTGCCACCGACCATCCTTCAGAAGGATATCTTACCTAAACTGGCCAAAGACTCGAGCTACTTACAGCAAAATAACATGCAGGTACTGACCCACGATGGCAAGGACGTCGATCCGGCAACCATAGACTGGAGTCAGTACCCGCAGAAACGTTTTCCCTATCTGCTGCGCCAGAAACCGGGTCCCAACAATGCGCTGGGCCGCATCAAGTTCATGTTCCCCAACAAGCACTTGGTCTACTTACACGACACTCCCAGTCGTAACTTGTTTGAGCGTGATCATCGTGCCTTCAGTTCAGGTTGCATTCGAGTCATGCATCCCTTCGAGTTGGCGGAGCTACTACTGGATGATCCGCAGTGGACAAAGTCACGCATAGAGGAAGTAGTGGAATCTAAGCAAACCACCCGCATTAATTTGGCGAAACCGGTTACTGTAATCCTAATGTATTGGACAGTGAATATCACAGACGATGGAGAGCTGATGTTCAAGATGGATGTATATGATCGAGATGCGGCGGTGCTTTCTGGACTTAACAAGCCTTTCAGTTTTAGAAATGCACCCATTCTAAGGGATTAGACATATCGCTGAGCATGCCCTCCGGTCCTTGGTGGCCTTTTTGTAATGCCGGATTTATTAGAAGAACATCAAACT
>JAOUDB010000034.1 GCA_029859485.1 Desulfuromonadales bacterium
CCATGCTAACATAAAAAAGGCCCCACGATTTCTCGAGGGGCCTTTCAATTTGGCTCCGCCTGCTGGGCTCGAACCAGCGACAAGCGGATTAACAGTCCGCTGCTCTACCAACTGAGCTAAGGCGGAACGAACAGAGCCAAAAAATGGTTTTATTGTTGCTGCAAGCTGCTAGATATATTGAGGTTTTTTTCTTCTTAGACGGCTTGCTTTCGCTACACTGTTACCCTTTTCAGGTAAACAGTTTTAGCAACAGACGCGCTTTATACCTTTTGTGAGTTTATATGTCAAGCAGGTTTGTTTGTGGCAATGAATTTTTCGTTGTACTTCAATCAGCCCCAGAACCCCTGTTTTGTCTCGGTCGACAGGGGGGGAGCGTATCAAAAACTGTTGGAAGCGGAGTTTATTTGCCAGAAAGGGCTTAGCTCAAGAATTGAGAATACTTCTTTCAACTTTGAAACAAAGAGGTTTCATGAGTGGCCATTCCTGGCGGGCTTTTTGGTGTTTGGCTCTGTGATTTTATATATTGGGCTGTGTCCCTTTGATGTACCACGCTGTTGGGCGGGAAGATGGATACGCGCACCTCGGTCGCCGTTACTTGCTCGAGGGAATTTATAGATCAATGTGGCGGACATTTTGTACACCTTAATCTCATCAAGTATCAGCGAGAGGAACCGGCGACGGTCGATGAAATCGAGACAATCAAACTCTTCGCGAGTCAGCAACAAAGAGTCCCAATCCGGAGGAGAGGTATTCCTGGCCGTGAGGGATATTTGCTTGCTATTTATCTCATCAAGGTTTGCATCGAGCCGAGTCATCAGCTTAACAACATCTTCGTTTTTAAGCGTTCCTTCGGCAACTGCGTCGACCAAGCGCTGTTTTTTATTCTGTATATCCCGCTTCTCAGATTCAAGTGACTTCATCTTCTTGTCGTAATCATCGTCCTCCTGACTGGCTACCCAGTGGTGCATTAAATCTTCAAGGCAACCAATGGTATTGAAGACGTTGGTCAGCACTTTTTCATCCAGAACAATCTGTGGGATGGATCGCGATTCTGGGCAAGTAGTAGCTGAATTGTTGGCATTGCACCCGTAGTACTTCAGCTTCGTGCCGTCTTTGCGGGGTTTGCCGTTACACCACGTCTTGACGGTTCTAGAGCAATAGCCACACTTCAACATATCAAGCCCAGAGAGTAAAGAGTTCGGCTTTGTACTCGCGCCATTACTCGCTCGAGTCCTCCTCGCAGCGCTAATGCGGGCAGCTTGCTCAACCGACATGACGGGCTCCCATTCACATTGAATAATTTCACCCGTATCAGGATTGCGCCGAATGGCCTGTAGGTAATCTAACCGTTTATCTGACAAAGCACGCCGTACTGTGCTATAAGCCATGCTTAATTTTTTGGCGATTGCCTTAGCACTATGTGTTTCAGCGAGCTGCCAAAGTCTCTGGCACTCTTTTAGGGCTTCTTGATCAACAATAACTTTGCGCGTTACCCTGTCATAAACGTATGGTTTGGGAGTTTTCCCGCCAAGAAATTTCCCTTCGGTAAAGGCATAACTTAAGCCCTGCGCCAGCCGGCCAAGCGTTGTTTTCATCTCAACAACTGACCTGCTGCCCTCATTGATTAGCATCTGCCAATCGCCGATGTTTTTAGGGTCCAGCAACCTTTCTGGAGTGGCTAACCGAACATTATGCTCCTCGCAGAGAGCTATAAGGTTTGTCATATCTGTCATTGAATCGTCACGCGATAATCGCGAAAACTCCAGCACCAGTATGACATCGATTTTTCCTGCCTCAATATCTCTAATCATTCGATTGCGTTCCGTTAGATTAGACAGGTTTTTCTTTGAGGCGGAACAATGACCATCGTCATAGATAGTATACGACGTGGCGCCCATATTTTTGGCGTGTTCAGGAAGTTCTGCTCGCTGCTTTTTAAGGCGAGGCTCATCGCTTGCCCGATCTCGTCTGGACTTGCGGATATATATAGCAATACGCAAAACTTCACATATCGTCTTTAGGATTAAACTCATTGGTTCGCCACCGAAGGAAGTGCTTTCGAATCCATAATTTGACGAGCTTTAAGCTTCAAAGACCACAGCTCAGGGATTGCATGGCTGTAAAAGTCCGACACATCTGAAGCTATATCATCACTGCTGACCAGGAATGGCTTTTGTCCAGCACCGACGCGTTTGGTAGGTTCTAATTTCAAGAGGAAGCTCCTTCATTGGTTTGCGCTTCCAGAAGTGCTTCAGCCCTTGCTGCGCGCTCAACGGCCTTTTCATACCGCTTATCCTGATCCAGACCCTTCTTTTCGAGACTTTTGTTAGCCAAGGACAGAGATTCAACCTTCTGTTCAGCCTTGGCTTTGTCCTCAATTAATTTTTGAAGCCGCTCGTTAAGCTCTATGTGTGCCTCGAGAAGCTTGACCCGTTCTTCCTCGGCCAGCTCATGCTTAGTTGTTGTGGCCACAAGCTCTTCGCGGGCGGTCGTGAGTTCTTTGAGAGCCTCAGAGAGGTTATTTTCTGACTTATCAGCCTTTGAAAGAGCATCTCGGAGGAGATTATCGTTGGCCGTCTTACCCGTCCCAGCATCACGAAGCACATCCTCTAGCTCTTTCTCTTTTTCGATAAAGGCTGTTTGGATCTGCGCGAGTTCTTTCTTGTCTTGGTCCAACTGATTCTCGAGTTCGATGTTCAACTCACAAACCTCATCAAACATTTCCTGCGTTACAGCAGCTTCAGCAAGAGCAATCTCTCTGGCATTGCCAGTGTGTCGTTTGATCTCATCATAGAGGGCAGCATTGTAGTGAGGAGATATGTCCTTCTCTTCAAGAAGCTTCGCCCGGGCATACTCGATTTTAACGGTTTGCAGATGAGCTCCGATGTATCCATCGCTGCCCCGCTTCAAGATATCTTTCACATCTCGGGTTGTGGCCTCCACGATTGTGACGTTCCGGTCTCGGACAATTTGCTCTGCAATTGCCCTGACCTGGTTTATTGTGACTTCATTGTCTTTGGTTTTGGCCATGTCGCCTCCGTTACGTTTGTAATGACTCTGTAACAACGTCGGCTGTTACAGATGGTTGTAATATTCAGAGAGCAATCGACCAGCAACGTGCCATCATGTTCTGCCCTCAACCCTCCAGTTCCAATTTTCGTACGACTGTGTCGACAATTCGTTTATGGCATACATGAAACAAAAAAAATACGGGCCATCGCAATATTTGAATAATAATATGTGCTTGCTTGGCAAGTCGCCAAATGCCTGAAAAAACTACATTTTTTTCTTCATATAATCGTTGACAAGACCGTTGGCAACTTCAGCGCTGGAGGGGGCTGGGGATATCTTCCATTCGTAAAAAACGAACCATATCGTAGGGTATTTATTTATTAACTTCGGCATGGTTTGAGTAACAGTGATTGCAAATAAATTATTTTTTTTCTTTGTCAAATGAGCACGCAAAACAAAAGTTTTCCGGTTCCCGAATAAAGTTTCTGTAAGTCTCCTGAAAGCGAAACTTATGAATCAGGCATGCGAACTCGTAAAGCTCATCTGGTCTACCAAGGACATTATCAGCAACAAATTCGATATTGCCGTAACTCAGAGATTCGACCATTTGCTGAACTGATTCGACAGAACCACAACGCGTCATATCATTTGGAATCTGGCAAAAGGGGCAAATTTTGTCTGCGCCAATTAAAAAGACCTCTTTCAGACTGGCAACAAATGCATGCCCACAAGAATTTTGAATCAGCCTATGGCGGGAGCAGTCACCCCGATAACCACTTTCATTGATGATAAGATTGCCAGCCGACATATTGCGAAGGCGAATTTGGGCCTGCTTGCGTGCCTGATACCAGCCCTGGATGTTTCCTGAATTATTTTTATGCGTGGAAGGATGAAGATGTTTCAGCGCTAAGTTAAATTGCTGGGTATAGAGTGCTTTACTGCGGATACCTAAGTTCAGATTTTTTCTTTTCCGACTTTTTTTCATGACACAGACCTCCAGTTAGGTTAATTTATCCAAAAGGATAAATACTTATAGCCCAAATGGATGAATTTAGCAAGAAAATTAAGGATATTAGCCCATATGGATAAATATGCATTGGACTCTATTGGTGCTCGGGTTCGCAAGATTCGTCAGGAGACAGGGTTGACGCAAAAGGCTTTCGGGCAAGAGGTTGGTGTGAGCTTGCCGACCGTGAATCGCATCGAACAGAACCAGCGTTCCCCACACGCAGAACTGCTGGTTGAAATCAGCCGGAAATTTTCCGTGGATCTTAACTGGTTGCTGACCGGGGCTGATATGACGAAACGGAACGAGAAGCTGGGTCAACAAATTCCGTTATTTAGCAAACTGTCTGAGACGCTTATCGATAATCCGAGTGAGGATGTTGCGGCGTTACTCTTCATTCCTGATGTGCCTGCGACCGCGGTCTCTTGCAAAAGCAAAGATGACGCTTGTTCGCCACGTGTCAGCTCTGGCGATACAGTCATCTTCCAGCCAGGTGACTGTGCTGCCGGAGATCTCGTTGTCATCTGCGACGAATGGGGTAACGGCCTTGTGCGGAATATGCAAATGCAGGGTGAAAAGGTTGTTTACGTTGCGGACAACAAAGGCTATGAGCATCTTGGAGATGACGAAGTTAGTTGTCTTGGCAAGGTCTTGGGGTCGATACAAATGTTCGCCAACACGTAGTAAATTCCAATAGTTTGTCCGCTCTTTGTGTTGCAATGTAATGGCAATGGATTGGTATATGGCGCAATTTGTGAGAGGGGTGCTCTCAAGGAGAACCTGGCCATGAACTGCATACCCGAGGCTATCTTTGAGGTGGACCATAATAAGTATGAAGAGTTTTTGAAGAAGCGTAGAGTTTTGATGGCTGGGAAAATGCGGGATTATTACTTCTCGCTGTAAAAGGGGATGGCAAGGTCGATGCTATGATTTCGGCTTAGACGGCCAATGTATGCGATATCCTCTTAACTAATCAAAAAGAGCAGGCCCGTTAAAGTTCTGGGGCCTGCTCTTTTTAAGTCATGAATACATGTCGAACACGAAGGTGTCCTGCCAAAGCTCAAGTTCCGTCTCCGGCAACCCTCTTGACCTCAACGCCTGACGTTCAGTTGAACGCCCCTGTTTAACTTTCTTCCGATCATTGTTGGCCATTTGTCGTATTTCTAAATATCGAGTGCGAGTATTTTCGCAATTGGGCACATGAAACATCTCCTCGATCATTTCAAGTGTGTCTTCTACGATAATTCGTTCTTCAGGGTTTATCATCTTCTCGCTATGGCCGCGTTTAATCTTATTGAAAAAGTATCGCGAATAAAGCCAACGTTCCCACTTGCTGGCAAGCTCTGGTCGCTTAATGAGCTCTTCGCGTTGTTTTATAGACAATCTTGCGAGTTGTAATCGAAGAAAGAAATGATTTCCCCATATCTTCTCCAAACTTTTCAGAAAATCAAAGTTCGCACAGGTAATAGGTCGATCAATCTCACCCATGTTTTGTAAGCGACCAACAGCTTTAACTGGAAGCTTCACCTTCTTAGCGATTTCGGTCATGCTCATGGAAACGGCATCGTTGCCAGGAGGACCGGCTTCGCCTTTGGGGATAAAGTCATAATTCTGGAGCAGAGTTTTCATTGACTCTTTGCTCACCCCAAAGTAACGGCTAGCTTCTTCGATATAAGCATTGATGTTTGTCTGACGGAGCTCTTCAAGTTTCATAAAGTTCATAACAATCTCCTAAAATAGTATTTGTTGCCTGCTAGAAGATTGCTGATGAGGTGAACATTTTCGTAAATATTTATCGATATCGATTGATATCAATTTTTATTGTTGGTTACCAACGACGTTATTTCTTTTGTTAGGAGTGTGGGTTTTTACCGACGCCTATGAGCTGTTCACTCGATCTATAACGTTCTTGACCGACCTTGCCGTCCAGGCCCTTGACTTACCTGTCGCAGTTAATATCCCCTCCTGGTTGAGAGTCTTTGCGATAGCATTGAGGCTTTGACCATCAGCCTTGAGTTGATTAATCCTGTCAATACTATCTCGGGCAAAGCTGTCCGCTCGGTTCTTTATGGCTGCAACTCCTGCCACCCTACCGCACTTTGCTGCCTCTGGCGTAAGATTTCTCGGATTGCCAAGTCTGATCCCCCTTTCCCTCAGAACAGCGAGGGCATTCTTGGTACGCGTGCTTATACTTTTCCGCTCCTCTTGGGCTACCAGGGCCATGATACCGACAGTCAACTCATTTGCAGTCGGCATATCGACCGCGACAAACTTCACGTCAGCCTTTTGCAATCCGAGCAGGAAATAAGCGTCACGGCTCAGTCGATCCAATTTGGCAATCAACAATACTGCACCGGTTGCCTTACACAATTTAAGCGCTTCAAGAAGTTGGGGACGATCTGATTTCTTACCACTTTCGACTTCGACAAATTCTTTCAGTAGGGTCCACTCGCTTCCGTTCAGATAATTTTCGATGTTGGTACGTTGTGCCTCAAGTCCTAGGCCACTTATTCCTTGACGCGCAGTGGAGACTCGAAGATAGCTGATGAATTTGCCGTTAGTCATATTCTCTCCTGTTGCTGTGTAAAATCAATCAACGAACGTTTACTGATTTTACACAACCTCTAACATGATCGTCCAGGAAAACCCCGCGGCATTGAAAGTTATCATTTAAGCTCTGTGGCATAGGCCAATGCGCGAAGTTGAAAAGACCCTTGTTTTGACATTAAACAGCTCTGTAAAATTATGAGAATGCAAATTGAACCTGTTGAATCGTTTTACTTTATGACTAACCAAAAGACCTGAAAGGAACTGCAATGCTCGAAGTCCAAACCGACAACTTGAATCAGCCCTGCCCTCTATACGAAAAACACCAAGGGCAATCTTCACCTGAACCTGCATACATAGAGTTAGACTGCCGTGACGGCGGCCAGCTCTATGCCTATTCAGATTGCTCCACGAACGGCACTTCTCATGAAGTTTTCCACGAACTTGCGGTGCAATGGCCCATTAATGGTACGACCAAGGGAGCCGACCTTCAGGGTCTGTTTAATGATGAAGGCTTCCTGTCTTGCTGCCGTCGAATCCTCGGAGGTTTTACGGAAGACTGGGATGGTCGAAATATTGTCGGGACCTTTAACGAGGATGCGCTCGATGCCATCGCCGAAGCTGACCATCTAATCTCATCATTGTCTGACCAGGATGTCGATGTCTGGGATGCCGATGAATGGCTTTTTACTTCTTCAACGCTGATCGACCATTGGCCAGGAGGAATGAGCCTTGACGATGCTGTAGATAGCGCAGAGAAAGACAAAGAAAACTACCTTTCCTCCCATGAAGTGGTGGTCGGTTCAATAAGGAATGCTCTATTGGTAAGAGCTCTCGATTACTTCGACGGGGAGCCTGCCGCTATCTACGTAAACCATATCGAGGCTCTATTGAAAAACCATAAAATCACCGAAGACGACGCGAGTGATTGGGTTTCGCAATTTGGTGCAAATTAAGCACATTAAAGAGCACGTAGTCCGTGACAACAGTTGTTAACGGTGTACGGTGCCTGCAAATTCTGTCATAGCTATTCGCCAAAAGTGACGATATAGGCGCAATATATTGCACTAATTCGTCAACAATGACGACAAAAACATGCTTTTAAAATTATACGACTCGTTATTTTTGACGAATTAAGCTACAATGTTCACTATAACTCGTCAAAGGAGGCGACATATCGATGGAAAGCATAATAAGCGACAAAGTCGTTCTGGAAGAAATTGGCCACCGCTTGTGTCGTCTTCGCATAGAGCGGGGGGTTACTCAAGCCGACCTAGCCAAAGAGTCCGGAGTCTCAAAACGCACAGTCGAGCGGATAGAAGCTGGCGAGTCAACGCAGAGCTCAAATTTGATACGCGTGATGAGATCTCTCGATATTCTTGACTCTCTTTATGCGGCAATTCCAAACTCTGGACCGCGGCCAATGGACCTATTGAAATTGCACGGCAAAGAACGGCAACGTGTCTCAACAAAAACGCAGAAAAATACGGTTGATGATAAATGGCAATGGGGGAATGAAGAGTGAGCACTGTAGCTGAAGTCAAACTGTGGGGACGTACTATAGGAGCGGTTGCCTTGGAAAATGGTGCGGAAGCAGCAACCTTTGAATATGCCTCGGACTTCACTCGTAGTGGTATAGAAGTAGCTCCATTGACCATGCCCCTTGATCGCAAAGTGTACTCTTTCCCTGCTTTAGGAAAAGACGCCTTTCATGGATTGCCAGGCTTGCTTGCCGATTCGCTACCGGACAAATTTGGCAACGCCTTAATCGATGCTTGGCTGGCAACACAAGGTAGAAGTTCAGGCTCTTTTAACGCTGTTGAGAGATTGTGTTACACAGGTACGCGTGGCATGGGGGCGCTAGAGTACACCCCTGCGCTTGGCCCAAAAACCAGAAAAGCTAGGCACATAGAAATTAACAAACTGGTTGATCTCGCGTCTGAGGTGCTGACTCACCGTAACAACTTGCAGGCATCTTTCGGAGGTAATGGGGATAGTGAGAATGCGTTAAGAGATATCTTGCGTGTCGGCACCTCGGCAGGAGGTGCACGTGCTAAAGCAGTTATTGCCTGGAACCCCTCAACCAATGAGGTCCGGTCCGGTCAAGTTAATACAGATCCTGGTTTCGAACACTGGCTACTCAAATTTGATGGCGTTGCTGGCAACAAAGACAAGGAGATGGAAGATCCCAAAGGGTACGGCGTTACTGAGTACACATATTATAAAATGGCGATTGATGCAGGCATCAACATGAGTGAATGTAGGTTGCTAGAGGAAAACGGTCGAAGACATTTTATGACCCGTCGCTTTGACAGGCAGGAGGACGGCGAAAAAACACATATGCAATCTCTGGGAGCCTTGGCTCACTTTGACTACAACATGGGTGGAGCGTACGCCTACGAACAAGCCCTACTGGCAATTCGTCAGCTCGACCTGCCGATGAGCTCTATCGAAGAACAGTTCCGGCGGATGGTCTTTAATATAATTGCTCGCAATCAGGACGACCACGTCAAAAACATTGCATTTTTGATGGATAAAACTGGTACTTGGTCACTTGCACCGGCCTTTGACATAACATACAGTTTTCAGCCAACAGGGAAGCATACATCGATACATCAGATGACGCTAAATGGAAAGAGGGACCATTTTACCATGGAGGATTTTAGGACTTGTGCCGAAACAGTATCAATGAAACGTGGCCGAGCTGAGACGATCATTGATGAAGTTCACAGCGTAGTGTCTCGCTGGCAGGAGTATGCTGAGGAAACCAAAGTTTCTGCCGACTCACGAGATAAAATCGCTAAGACACTTCGTCTTGAAAGGTTCCCATAAACTGGCGGCCGCTAGCCATTTTCTTTATTTTGACCTCCACCAGACGACCAATGCATTCCAGAGCTTGGTCGCCATGTAAATAGGCCATGCTTGGCGGCTCTTTTGACGATTGACCGTCTCAACATAGGCCTTTTTATCAGCCTTATCTCGTGCCTTGACAAAGTCAATCTCTCGCGGTGACATACTGCCCGCCCAGACCACTCGGTTTCTAGTAATCCAGTAATGTGACTTGCAGCCGTAGCTCCAGTTGCCTATAGAGGGTTTAAGTGAAACTGCATCCCCTGTTTTTCTCAAGGACCACTCAGCCGGGGACAGTGGGGTGACAACCTCCTCTCCGCAACCACAACAGCATTTATGAACAACAGTTTTATATTGCTCGCAGACATACAGGACTCCGTCTTCTAACTGGTCTGGGATGGTATCTACATGTGCGGGCACAATTGTTGAAATCTTCATTTATCCTCTGTCATTTCATCACGTGTCAAAGAATGGGAATTTATTGAGTAGGTCGTATGATGTGCTTTTACAATGTCCTGGTAAAACCCACAATACTGCTTCCACTTAAGAACCGCCAAAGAAGCATTTAAAGCATTTATGTCGGCAACCTGAATATTCTTTTCGTAAAGCTCGTTCCCGTCATCGGCTCCCTGATAAGCGCGCCTGTCGAAATGGTCGCTTTTTACCGGAGTACATAATGTTGCCCGGCAAGTTCCAAGGATGCTCTCCCCTTCAGGAATTATCGAGAGCTCCATCCCAACGTCAACAAAGGGAATCCCCTTCTCCCTAAGGTATCCCCCGATCAATTTCCTGACAGCACCTTTGTCCACGCAAAGAAAGACAAAATCGAAGCCGTCAAGTGCGTTGATGTTGTCTTCTGCGACATAGCAACCATGGGGAACAATGCCGGTTCGCATTACATCATAAATTTTATAATAGTGGTCAACTTTGAGCGGTTTATCTTCAAGAGTTTCTACTGAGGTAGCGCCTGGTGCCCGAAAAGCATTGTGCTGCACATAAATGTCGCCATCAAACAGGTGAATTTCCTGTACCGGTGTTTTGGCAACTAGGTCAAAAACATAAGAACCCGTCCCTCCTAGGCCAATGATGGCCACCCTACCCATTGCGAGCTTTGCAGAAGCTGCCAAGATGTTTGACCGACTTGAGGCAGAATCCCAATATCGGAAGACAGAATCTTCCTCACTGGAGACGATGACGTTAAAAGTGCATGGAGTGACATCTGGCTGAATTTGCTTTGCTTCATTCGAAATGATTGAAATATAGTTCTTCATCTTCGAATAATAGTCTACATAGCCATTTACGGGTTTGTTGGAGAAGCGATGTTGGGCTGTGAATCCTGGCCACAGGCTAAACTCCTTTGTTGAATGGCGGATGCTTTCAATAGGCACACCAGTATGACGACAGGGGTATTCGCCCACGAACCATACTTGGTGATCTCCTGGTTTGCCTAACTCCCCCACGTTCCCGTTGAGATTAGTAACAACGACGCCCAATGCAATTTCCCTCTGAGCATTAACGTAGGGAACGGAGTGCACAAGAAGGTGTCCCTTCAGGATCTCTACCTCGTAACCCTCCTTCTGTAAGCGCAGGAGGTCAGGGTCAAGAACGATTTGTCTTGTTGACATTGAAAATCATCCCTCCCTTGACCTGTGTATCTTCTCCATCTACCAACGTGCCATCCTTGCCGTGTGGGTTGGAATAAGCGACGGTGTATTCGATGTCGTTATTCGTTTGGTCGCCAGGAAATGCAAGCTGGACAACTTGCCTGTAGTTAACCTGTTTACCTGTAACTTCGCGTTCGCGACCGTTAACGATGATTGTACTTACTTTGTTTTGTCCGGGAGCTTGCTCTGAATGTTCGTTACTCATTTTTGTTCTCCTCAATTTGTTATGTTGGAGCGCCATTGTGGCGCTCCTTTGGATTTACCTTTCCTTACGGACGCCTTTGAAAGGTTTATCATCAGCTTTCTGGTCCATAAATTTCCCAGAATCTGAATCACGCTTTACCCATCGTCCCGTTTTGGGGTTAAAGGTTTGCGAGCGCCCACGGACGGCGCCGTTACGGTGCCCATCGCCTTTGGGTGGGTTTGTGGCCATAGCTATCACCTCCTTCGGGGTATCTCAGGCTCAACACATAATTAGCATCTTTTAAGCGTTCTGTCAATTATTTTTACAATTTTTAGATTGATAAGATTATATACTTTTGTGTGCAGTGTGCAGTGTACGAATGCAGTCTTTGCTTTGACAACTACGCAACTGCTTAATATATTGACAATAGATGTTGATGTGTTTTACTTTTACAACGATGTCCCTAAACAAAACTCACATATCGCACATAGCAATTATCGTCGGCAAAAAGTTGCGTGAACTGCGTGAACGTGACTGTTTGTCTCAAGAGAAACTCTCGTCTCACCTAAGCATTTCTCGACCCACTCTTATCGCTTATGAAACAGGAAAGCAGTCACTCAGCGTTGCCGAGGCATACTTGGCAGCAGACTACTTTCAAGTGGAAATTTCAGAGCTTGTGCCTAGCTTGGAGGACATCAAGCAACTGACTTCCGTAGACAATGCACTTGCTCAAAAACACTTTGATAGTAAGACACTGAAAGATGTTCAGTCTTTCATCTCTGAAATCAGAAAGGATGAAAAGTGAGAGAGAAAAGAGTTGCTGTCAAAGCGGCGAAAAAGGTTGTCTCACAACACCTAAAAAAACATGGTCGCCCAACAACATCCGGTAATTACAAAATTAACGTCAACAAGGTCGCCAAAGACTTGGGGGTAACTGTCGTCGAGCATGACTTTTCAGACGACATGTCTGGAGTTTTCGTTAGAGAAGGCGACAGCCTTTTTATTGGGGTAAACGAGAACCATCCACCCACGAGAAAGAGGTTCACCATTGCGCATGAGATAGGACACTTCTTGTTACATGCTGAAGATGTAATTCACCATGATAATTTTGACCTAGAATCACCTAGTGTGGTTCTGTATAGGTCAGAAGGCATAAATAGTAGTGCCGAGGTTGAGGCCAATGCCTTTGCCGCAGAACTGTTAATGCCAGAACAGATGATAGATGAATGTATTGAAGAAGGAAAAACTTCCATTGAGGGCTTAGCGAAAGCATTTAATGTCAGTATCGACGCTATGCGGTACAGGCTAATAAACCTCAACTATCTATAAGCACCCTCTCTTCCCAGTGCCCACTCTCGTCCGGCCCGGGGAGCCATGCAAAACCCGAACTGTGATAATGGCGCGATGCGCTACAAGCGCTAAGTGCTGAATTTATATAACTATTTCTCTGTATTCCTTTTTCGCAGGGAATAGGCCTTGTAGCAATATTGAATTAAAAAAGCCCGCAAGTTAAATGACTTGCGGGCTTAATAGTTATTTAAGTGCTCACCTGCTCTACCAACTGAGCTAAGGCGGAATAAACAGAGCCAAACTAAATTTTTAATTATACATACGCCATAAAACTGGGCATGAAGGACGTTTTTATACACCTTGAAAAAATTTGTGTCAATACATTT
>JAOUDB010000357.1 GCA_029859485.1 Desulfuromonadales bacterium
TGGGGATGGTTATTGAATAACTAGGGAGTTTCCTTTCGGCTGGATCCTTATAGCCGTTGATTCGGCCAACTTTTTACAGAGTCAAGTCGATACCCTCAAGCCCATTCAGAAGGTATTGTTTCGGAAATGGTTATTTAAAAGAATTTCCAGTCCTATCTCAAGATAAGCTGCCAATGGTAGTTATTTTACAACCGGAAGGGTAAAGCTAAAAACGCAGCCTTTGTTAACCTCGCTCTCCAAGCCAACTTGACCGTGGAGTTTTTCCACTATGCGCTTCACAATCGAGAGTCCGAGACCATTGCCTTTTGAATAGTTTGTACGTGATGAATAGGCAACGAAAAGTTGTATTTGTTCGTCTGGAGCCAAACCCGGCCCGTTGTCCTTGACCCAATACCTAGCATAACCATCTTCGGTTAATTCCCCTCCTAATACGATTTTCGGAGGAGTTCCACCATACTTGACTGCATTGCTGATGTAGTTATACCAGACTTCTTCCAACCAGGGTGCATAGCCAAGTGCCCTGGGGAAGTCCTTCGATAAAGTGATTTCTGCTCCGTATTCCTCAATTTTTTGACTCAGTCGAAAAGTGGCTTCGTTGATGATCGACTTCATATCTATTGGGGTGACAATGACATCCTCTTTTCTAACACTGGAGAGAAGGAGCAACTCATCAACTACGTCAGACATCTTTCGACCTATACGACAGATCATGTTGAGAGACTCCTGGATCTGTCCTTCGTTGAGGTTAACCTCATGATCAGTCAGTAGTTCTCCGTAACCGATCAACACGGAAAGAGAACCTCTAAGATCGTGGGCTACAGTATGGGCAAAAGCATCGAGTTCCTGATTTCTGGACTCAAGCTTATTAATGGCTTCTTTACGCAGAGAAATGTCTGTTATGAAGGCCATAGCCAGGTTGCCGCTGGTCGTTTCAAGATGACTGAGGCTGATTTCAACAGGAAAGTCATGACCGTTCTTATGGTGTGCAGCAAGCTCCATTTCTAGCCCCATGGGTCTGATCTTGGGCTTTCCAAAATACTCTGTCACATGTTTTGGGTGGTCTGAGTGAAACCTTTCGGGGAGAAGGATGTTTAGGGGGCGCCCAACTATTTCACCTTTTGCATATCCAAATAAGCTTTCAACTTGCTTGTTAACCAGAACAATTGTTGCTGAGTCATCAATGATCACAACCCCCTCGGCAAGAGACTCCAACAATAACCTTATGGTTGCATCACCCAGGAAGAGATCTGCCGCAAAGGCAACTTGTCGCTGAGCATTTAGAGCGCTTTTAGTGCAGGATATTTCGTTGCTAAACTCCAGACCCTCTATTTTGTCTGGTGTAGACTTACCAGCTTTGTTTGTTTTCATAAGATATCTCTTCCAGGAGAGGCGCAAGACATCACAACCCTGACCAATTAAGACAATTTTGGTCAGGATTGTAACAGAAGTTTGATTTTATGAAACGCTTTTTTTGGGGTTGAGTGAGACGTAAGTCTGTTGCCCCTAATAGGGGGATGGAAAGAAGAAAGCCTGAGATTGATATTTATCCTCCTACATTGTCTTGGCTAGATCCGATTGTCAGAAATGAGAAATTCTTACTGCCCCTGATAAATAGTCACTAAGAATCAAACCATATTTTTTGGACTGAAGAACTCACTAAGCGTGACACGGTGGATGTTTTGCATGAGTTCAGAATGGTAGTTCGATCTCAAGAGAAAAGCGCACTTCGCCACTGTCTTGGCTAGAATCCTCACTACTCTGGTTGTCTAGCGAGGAAGGCGTGCTGTTGAACCGGTAGCCAAGGTTTATCTCGGTCTGCTCATTTACCCTAAGTCCCACGCCGGTCTCCAGATGATAATTTTCAAAAGGATTACTACTGTTGAGGTGAGGAGAAAAGTCTTCAAGGCCGTCCGTTTGTTTTTTTAGAGCACCAAGATAGGGGGAAATGAGGGTTTGGGTTTCAACGCTTAAATTGGTCTGCTCTCCTCTTGAATTGATTGTCAACGGAGAAATAGCTGGTGTGACAGGCGCCACTGGCGTTTCGGATAGAAACGGGTCGTGATCAAACCATTCTTCTCGTGGATCAGGCACGGTCTGTCCTCTTGCATCTGAGGTGAGAACCGAAAGGATAAGCGCTCCAGCCGTCAACATGATCGTCAGGAGAAACCATTGAGAGATTAGTTTGTTCATATTACGATTATATCTGTTAAATTGGACAAATATCTAGTTTGTGTCTTTGCTTACTTGTTTCTCTCTATTGAGACAAAAGTTTCCGACAAGTTACACCTGAATGATTTAGAGTGCTCGGATCGGGAGCTCTTGCCTCTCCCTAGAAATACTTGCATACGAGAATGGCCACCTAGTGACGGTTGGCCATAGTTTTTTGTATTAAAGAGCTTCCTATAATGTCTCTATCAATAAGAAGTCGATTTCCTTCTCGTAAGTCGTGATTTTCGGGAAGGAAGTAAATCCCTTAAAGAGTGTCTTCTCGGTTGAGGCATCCAGTTTCTATTGGCGGGCGACAACTATTCCGGGGTCGATTCGGTCGGCCAGGTTCAAACCGCCCTCACGCTGCCAAGACCTCTTACTGCACCTTGAGCAGTTCCACCTCGAAGATCAGGGTTTCATTCGGCCCGATCATCCTACCTGTGCCGCGTTGGCCATAGCCGAGGTTAGATGGAATAAAAAACCGCCATTTATCTCCTTCTTTCATCAGTTGCAGACCTTCGGTCCATCCAGCAATGACCCGGTTGAGTGGAAATGTCGCCGGCTCGCCACGCTTGTAGGAACTGTCAAATTCGCGACCATCGACCAGCGTGCCACGATAGTGGACGGTGACTCGAGCGGTGCGGTTTGGTGAACGGCCGTCACCGGATTGAATAACTTCGTATTGCAGGCCGCTGTCGGTGACAGTAACGCCGGCTTTTTTGGCATTATTGGCCAGAAAGTCGGCACCGGTTTCGGCAAGGACGGGGGCGGTCGTTAGCAACAGAACGACGCTGGCGACAAGCAGTTGGCTTAACATAGTCATGGGATCTCCTTTATTCAACGTTGAGGTGAATAATCGGCATCAGTAGCGAACTCCGAGGCGATAGCAGGTACGGCTTATATCTTCTCGCAGAAGGTTTTGGAATAAGTTTCGTATTCTTCAACAGCCTGCCAGGGGGGCGCCCGGTGCGAAATCGCTGTGCTACCAAGAAAAATTAGGGAGAAGAGGTAGCGACAAGGTGCCATTCATTTTGGGTGCCGGAAGATACTAAGAAGTATTCATTTGGTCAAGATAATTGACCTTGTTTCCTTCACATACAAGATGTTGCCAATTTTACCTAGTCTTAGGTTGAGATCAAAGAAGAGGCTTTCTTATTTATATTCCTACATTGTTCTGGAGTACTCAAATTGGCGTATTTGCGAAATTCTTACTACCCCTGATAAATAGTAAATGACCACTCAGGCAAAACCAGGTGGCCATCATTTTGTCTTCTTAAATGACTCTATAAATAAAAATCCAGTTTTTATCTATGCAGTGGTCAAAAGAAATTTTTTCATTTTTATAATTGACGACTTCTGAGAAGATGGGCTTCTTATTGATAGAAGTATCTGAGTCCTCAAAACAATGCAGTAGTATTAATAGGAAGTCTTTACTTTCCCCATAACGCCTTACTTGTAGCCAGCAGCATCGATTATTCGGACAGCCTCATCCTGTAAGAGTCCTATAATTGCCAAGTTTTGTTCACTGGCTTTGAACTCGCCCCAAGCAGCAACGTAGGAGTGCGCCG
>JAOUDB010000358.1 GCA_029859485.1 Desulfuromonadales bacterium
GCAACGGTGCATCGGGCAGGATAAGAAAATAACAGAGGCTAGGGGGCATCTGAATGGTGGCAGCCTGGGTCAAGGATATGGCGTTTGCCGGCAACGATGGCTGGACGCTGGTGCTGGTGTCACATTTGGCAATCACACTGCTAATGGTCGGGTTGATCTGGCTGGTCCAAATCGTTCACTACCCGTTGTTTTCCCGGGTTGGAGTTAGCAGTTTTTCCGATTATCACAAGCGCCACACCCACCGGATTACGATCATCGTGGCACCCCTTATGTTA
The DNA here is from genome assembly GCA_029859485.1 of Desulfuromonadales bacterium. Lineage (GTDB taxonomy): Bacteria > Desulfobacterota > Desulfuromonadia > Desulfuromonadales > BM103 > M0040. The sequence goes on from JAOUDB010000358.1 coordinate 276, forward strand.
CTGGAACTGGCCACCGGACTGTTGTTATGGTTCAGGATGCCGTTGCAGCCGTTCTGGCTATTCAATACTATGGCCATGGCTCTGATCTGGGGTTCGACCGCTTTGTGGCAAGTGCCCTTGCACAAACAACTGGCTTTGGCTGATGGCGCCGCACGCCTCGCGCTGATTCGCCAATTGGTGGCAAGCAACTGGCTGCGGACGTTTTTTTGGAGCCTTCGAGGTCTCCTGCTTGTCGGCTTGCTGCTGGAACTGCTCAAGCAAAGGTGAGATTTTTCAATCGCATCAGAATCATCTCTGTTTTACAGGCCCTTCAAAAGAGAAGGACAGGGTCTGTTACTCTTCAATCCTTGCCGCCCCGGACAGGGCATTCTCTACGGCCTTGAGGAGCGTTTTGCTGCTCATCGTGGCCCTGGTAATGGCATCCACCGCCGGACTTTGATTGTTCAAAACTCGACTGAAAACGCCCTCGGCATAACGTGCGTAAGGAGAGGTGCGGTTTGATACGGCTGTGACCGCGACAATGGTTTTTCCTTTGACAGTGACATCCACTTCGTAGGTGAAAGACCCGTCGTTGGCAGCACCACGGTAGACACCATCGCGTATGAAGGCCGGCTCAACATGGCTAATCTGCATCTGCTGAAAACTTCGCAGTTGGGCCGATTCCATGATGCTGGCGGCCACAGCCCCTGCCGCCAGCAGAAGAATGACCAGGCGGATGATGATAGTTGTACGACGTGATGGCTGACTTTTCTGTAACTGCCCAAAGGGCTTGAACACCGAGAGTCCCACCTGGGTCACGCCGATGCCGATCACAATAGATGCCATGGTGGCGGCCTGGCGGAACAGGGAACTATACCGTTCACCTGCATCGGGGATTGAGTAAAGACCATCCGACAGGGCCGCCATCCCGTCCACCGCCGGGACCATCCAGTTGGCGCTGCACAGCACCATCAGGGCCAGGCCCACCCATTTGAGGCCGATCCAGGTGTGCCGGAAAAACCCCCAGGGGCTAAACAGGGAAAACGCAATGGACGTGGCCAGCAGACCATAGAGCGCCCACATGAACAGACCGTTGACCAAGGTCACCTGTAACAGGTCTGCGGTCAGGTGATCGAGGTTCTCCCCCCGGGTGTACATGAGCCGGAGGCTCGCAAGCACCCCGGCTGCGGCACCCATGACAAGTCCCAGGCAGGTGAGATGCAATGCTGTGAGGGTTTTCAAAGCTTTCGGAGGCAGATTGGCTGCCAGTCCATCAGCGGGCATGAGACCATCTCCTTCCAGATCGATGGGGTATGCTGTTGCTCATCCTATCAGGAACCTGATGTATAAATCCACACTGCTGTTAACATCTTCTAAAAAGCGCTAAGTTTACGGGTGAAAAAAATTGCGTATCCGCTGTTCGGTGTTTAGAATCAATATGTAGCTATCCTTTTCCCCCGTAGTCATCCAGACAATACTGGCAAGGCGCAGGCCTTCGGAAGGAGTCTGAAGCCTTGGTAAGGAGGTGTACGATGAAAAGAAAACTGGTTTTTGTTATGGCCGCCGCGCTGATCCTGGTGGCCTCGCCGGTACTGGCATTGTCCGTAGGTGACCAGGCGCCGGTTTTCACTGCACAGACCAACCAGGGTGAGGTGTCGCTGTCCGATTACCTGGGGAAAAAGAACGTCATCCTGACGTTTTATTTCGCCATTTATACCCCTGCCTGAAAAACCACAACGCTGGGCTTTCAGAGGGACATTGCGACCCTGGAAGCTCTTAATACCCAGGTCATGGGTATCAGTGGAGACAGCATGGACACGGTCAAACGTTTCGCTGCTGATTTTGGCATCACCTACCCCTTGGTCACTGACCAAGGAGGTGCGATCAAGAAACTCTATTCCGGAGAACGTATTAACTTCTTGATCGACAAGACCGGGACGATCCGCCTGATCGTCAGAGGGGTGCCTGACAACCGCCTGATTATAGACAAGATCAAAGCCCTAGGCCTTGTCCAGTAAAACAACAAACGGAGTCGGAAGACAATCTCTCTATTCCGCCGAGTTAAGAGAGAAAATATGATCTCTTATTGATAGAGACATTCAGGAAGATCTTTAATCCACAAAACTATGGCTACCTGGAAACGGGTGGCCATTTTTATTCGTGGTGCGCTTTTGCACAGTTCAGTTACGTGAGGTATCGATTCAAAGTTTACGGTACACCACGTATATTTTTATTGAAGGATTCGATAAATTAACGACCATCGAAGGCTTGCTGTGGCAGGCGGGTCTGAGACAAGCTTCTTCAAAACCTCCAAAAAATTATTGCCCCACCGCTCCCAACCTCCTGAGCTGTGGGGTTCTTTTTGGGTAACTTGAGAGGCCCCTATTCTATAGTCAGAGGGGGACTAGAAAATGAATGAAAAATTCGAGTTTTTAGTTCTGACTGTTTTGTATGGCTCTATGCTTTTCGCAGGCATAAAGCTTCTATTGTTTATGTTCAAAAAATAGAGGTGTTGATTCGCGGCCTGGATATCCCCACATGATGTTTCTTAAAAGTCACGACTTCCGAGAAGAAAACCGGCTTATTCTTAAAAGCGGTATTCAGTAAGCTCTTTAATACACAAAACTATGGCCACCAGGGGACGATCCTTGGTGGCCGTTTTTATTAATCAGGTCTTATGAGACGAAACTTCACGGCAAGCTGCGGAATGTTGACCAGGGTTTTGATTAATGCTAGAAACCCTGACATTATGAACCTTGACAATGATATAAGACCTTGGAAATTCTTCAGAGGTCACTGCTCGCAAAAAGGGGTCATGCAATGAAAGCTTTATTCTTGTCGTTACTCTTCGGTTTGATCTTCTGCCTGAACAGCTGGTCTGCTGAGTTGTCCGCCACAGAATGGGATAAACGCATCATCCTGCGAGGCGGTTTGATATCCTACGACATGTCCGGGGATTTCAAATCCACCAAGGACGGGCAACCGGAAATTAAAGTTGACATGGACGACCTTGGTCTGGAAGAAGACCAAACGACCTATTTCCTCGGCGCGACCTTCCGGCTTGGTGAGCGCTGGCGACTCCGTCTAGACTACTTCAACTACGACGACGACGCCAACGATGAAACTGTTAACAGGATCCTCGAATTTGATGACCTGGTCGTACCCTTGAATGGCAAGGTTGATTCCAGCCTGGATATTGACCTTTATATTGCCAATCTCAGTTACGACATCTACAGTTCCGACCGGGCAAAATTCGGCGTCGGTATCGGTGCCCACGTCGTCGACTTCGACCTCGAAATGGAAGGTTATACCAACGATGGCACCGACCTCGGCGAGGCATCGGAAGACTATACGGTGCCAATCCCGAATCTCTTCGTTGGTGGACTCTACGCGTTGAGAAATGATTTGTTGTTTAACTACGGCGCCGGGTGGATGAGCATGAGTTACGGCGATTATGACGGAGAATTGATCTTTGCCAGAGGCGCTCTGGAATACTGGCCTTTCAACAATGTCGGC
>JAOUDB010000359.1 GCA_029859485.1 Desulfuromonadales bacterium
CGACGTTGGAGATCTTTACCCCCCAGGGATCGGTCTGGCGATCAAGGATTTCCTGCAACTGCAAGTTGATGCGGTCGCGGTGCGAGAGCAGTTCGTCGAGTTCGCACTGGCCCAGCACGCTGCGCAAAGAGGTCTGGGCCAGCTGGCTGGTGGCATAGAGGTAGTCTTCGACCTCGATCAAAGCTTTTTCCGGCTCCACCACACGAAAGTAAAGGACCGCGTTGACCTTCACCGAGACGTTGTCCTTGGTGATCACATCCTGCGGCGGAACATCCATGGCTACAGTGCGCAGGCTGACTTTGATAATCTTGTCGATCACAGGAATGACAAAGCGTAATCCCGGTCCTTTGACCATGGCGAAACGACCAAGACGGAACACGACTCCGCGCTGGTATTCGAAGAGAACGCGCACGGCGCTGCTGATAATGCTGATGATAAACACCAGGATAATCGCCCAGCCAATCAGATCAGTCGGAATCATTGTTTTTCTCCTTTGCCGTAGAGACTGCTGAGCTGTCTTCGACAGCACGGACAAGCAGTTTCAGGTTGGCTTCGCTGCGTACAATTTCGATTTCGCTCCCTGCGGCGATTGTTTCGTCGGCATGGGCATCCCAATATTCACCATGCACATAGATCCGACCGCGTGGATCAAGGGCTGTGACCGCTTGGCCGCGTTCACCGATCATTCCTTCGAGTCCGGAGATGAAACGGGTTTTCTGTACGCGCACCACGAAAAAGAGGACCAGGCTGATGACACTGGCACAGACCAACACGGTTGCTGCGATGACCGAACGTGAGATCTGCAGGTAAGGCTCCGGGCTGTCGACCAGGATCAGCGAGCCGAAGGTCAGCGCAATCAGGCCGCCGACTGTGAGCATGCCGTAGGAGACCACCTTGATCTCGAGAATAAACAGGATGATGGCGAGAATAATCAGCAGAACGCCAATATAGTTAACCGGCAGGGTCTGGAAACCGATAAAAGCGAGCAGAAGGGCGAGGGAGCCGATCGCTCCGGGTAAAATTACGCCCGGCTGGGAGATTTCGAAGAAGATGCCGAGGATACCCAGCATCAGGAGCATGTAAGCGACATTTGGATCGCTCAAGGTGTTGAAAATTTCCTGTCGCCAGGTCATCTCAGCATAGCTGAGCACTGCTCCGCTGGTGACCAGTTTGCGGGCCTCGCCGTTGCGCAGATAAGTTCTGTCATCGAGTTTTTTAAGGAGCTCTTGTTCATCCGTTGCGATCAGGTCGATCGCCTTGAGTTGAAGCGCCTCTTGAGCCGCGGTTGAGATTGAATCGCGCACGATCTGCTCGGCCCAATCACGATTTCTGCCTCGTTGCTCTGCGAGACTGCGCGCGTAGGCGACCGCATCGTTAACCACCTTTTCCATCATGGTCTTGCCCTGTTCGCTGTCACCGGTTCCGCCAACGCCTATTGATACCGGATGAGCCGCACCGATATTGGTGCCGGGGGCCATTGCAGCAAAATCAGCGGCAAGGGTGATCAGGGCACCGGCAGAGGCCGCACGGGCTCCCGAGGGGTAAACGTAAACGATGACCGGAATTTTGGAAGCGAGGATCTTCTGGATAATGACGCGCATCGAACTGTCAAGCCCGCCTGGCGTATCGAGCTCAATCAGAAAGGCCTGTGCGCTACCCTTGTTGGCTTCATCCAGTTCGACACTGATGAAATCAGCCAGTACCGGGTTGATGACCCCGGCGACACGCACCACTCTGATATTCGCAGGGGCAGTGATTTCTTCGGCCTTGAGCAGTAATCCTGTGCTTAACAGCACTAGGATGACCAGGCTGCTGAGGTAGACAGGTTTTAGCATACCTCAATCATATCAAGGCATGCTTATGTGTCAAAAAAAGGTCGCGCTGACAGTAGGATAGAAGTGATTGCTGATACTTTATTGTAAGGCGGGGATAACTTTTGAAGTTGCAAGATCTAGTGTGCCACAGAGCATTAATCTGTCGCGCTTTATTGTTGGCTCTTGAAGTTTTAAGGACAAGACTGAAACCGCAGGTTCTGATTTGTCTCTAAAGTTTTTCACTATGCTCAGAATAAAAAAGAGCAACAGATCGTGAATCTGTTGCTCATATTAGAAGTCAAATGCACCAAAGGCAACCATTGACGCGAACGCTCATTTTGTCATCAGTCTGAAATTTTATCTTGTTACTGTGATCTCTACGTTGAGCTCTTCGGCAACATCGTCGAGTCCTGCTTCGATAGCTTCTGGCGTTGCACCTCCGGTGAGATGAATATGGATATCCATCAGGTAAAGCGAGGTTCCGCTCTCCGGGGTCGTTTTGACGATGGATTTGAGGTCGATTATGTTCAACGAATTGTCGGCAAGATATTGGCTGATCTTGTAGACGATACCCGCCTGGTCCAACCCCTCAACATGAATGGTCGCGATGGCCGCATTGGGCTTGCCGACGGCGCTACGCTCTTTTAGCGGTCGGATGAAGGCTGATATGCTTTTGGTCTTTTCCATCTCTGCACAACGATCCAGGAGTTTTGCCTCAATTTTCTCGTCGCTTGATGAGAAGAGCAGGTTGATCGTGAATTCATCAGACAGCATCGACATGGTGCTGTCTTCAAGGTTACATCCGGTTTCATAAAGCACACTGGTTACGTCTGCAACAATACCAGGTCGATCTTTACCAAAAGCGGTCATGATATAACGGTTTTGCATCTGTCCCTCCGTCCCTTATGCTGGTTAAGTAATCAAAGCTGTTTCATTCTCGCACTTTCTGGTCATTACTTCAATCGCTTGTCTTTGTGTGTTATTGCTTGCAGCTTCTTTCTTTTGATTTTGTTCCGTAAAATATCGAAATCTCTATTTCATTACACACTCAAAGACTGTTCTTTATGGTATTCTTACAACATTGACACATGACTAATTCTTATTGGGAGATCTTTTTATGAACGAGAAGAATGAAGAAAAAGTGGATCATGAAGAAATAGGTCGTTACGAGAAGTTGGCCTCGAGGACAGCTGATCTTCTTGAAGAAGGCAAAAAGACTTTTGATGAAGCCCTCAAAAAGGCTAAAGAAGAGCTTTCTTCAGCGGGTGATTTTTCACGAGAGCAAGCGGACAAACTTGGCGAATATGTGCGTCGCGATTTAAAGGAAAATGCTGACAAGGCCAGAGACGCAGTCATGAAGGCTGTAGAACCTCAACGCCTTGCTGCTGGCGTGCAAAGTGCCTTCTCGAGAATTCTGACCAGTGCCGCTGAAACGCTCACCGAGCTTGCTGAACGCTCGGAGAAGGTCCTCGAGTACAAGACCGGCGAAATCACAAGCCCTGGAACCTTGACTTGCAAGGACTGCGAGGCTGAAATGCACATGACCAAGACAACTCGTATCCCTCCATGCCCCAAGTGCCATAAAACGGTTTTTCGTAAATCGTATTAATTGTTACAAGCAAAGGCTGGATGTGCGGTTTTTGCGCGTTTCGACTTTGCGCTGGCATGATCAGCACCATGGGCTTTTCGACAAATGAGGAGAAAGTCCGTTAAGAAGAAGTTTAAGGACGTATTTGATGAAGATTGAGTGGTACCCGGGGCACATGGCGAAAGCCAAACGGCAGATTGCCGAAGTGATGCCGAAGATTGATGTGGTTATTGAAGTTCTTGATGCGCGTTTACCTGTATCCAGTGCGAACCCGATGCTGGAAAAGCTCCGTGGGCAAAAACCCTGTATCAAGGTTCTGAACAAGAGTGATCTTGCCGATCCTGAAGTAACCGCAGCCTGGCTCA
>JAOUDB010000361.1 GCA_029859485.1 Desulfuromonadales bacterium
CCATATCTCAGCTCCTTTTCGACCAATAGCTACGGCTATTACTCAATCAATACCGCTTGGCAAGGGTGAGGAATATAACCTTAAGGAGTACAAACGGGAGGCAGGGGCTCAAATCTGCCCATGAAAAGAGCGAACATTCTTCTCAAAAGTGATAATTCAGAGTCATTGACAGATCGTTACGTAATTTGCGAGAGAGGGAAAGGTTCCATTTTTGTGCAGCATTTGCTGCACCGTAGATGTTGCCGACATAAAAGGGCACGCCAATACCGCCTACGATTCCCGCCAGAGCGTAGTTTTTATTATCAATTGCGGCAATAGTGGCAGCAATAAATAAACCATTTACCGCAAAAGCCATCAGGCCGTCTTTGTAATGATTCGCGTAGGCTTGGCCACTGCCCGGGATGATGGCAGACATAGTCCCGGCCAGCCCCGGGGATTTCTTGGGCTGTGCTTCGTAGGTATCGATCAGGCTGAATAGCTCCTGGGTTAAAGGCACGCTGACTTTCTCTGGATAGTTGACCTGGAAGTCGTTCAGCTCAGACCGTACTTTGGCAATGTCATCATGTTCTGCAGCGTTCAGGACGATGCTTAAATGAGCATTGGCTGCGTCCGGATGGCTTGCATTAAACATCCGGGAACGTTCATATGCCAGGGCCGCGGCGTCATCCCTACCGAGTTTCTCGTAACTCAGTCCCTCATGCAGGGCTGCGCTGCTGAAATAGCTTGCTGCGTAGGTTTGTCGAACCCTGGCAAAGCTTTTTACCGCCGACTCGTAATCCTTGCCATTGTAATAGGCTAAACCAATCTGGTAGAGGGCTCCAGGCAGGTGTTCCGAATCCGGGAAGAGAAAGATCAGCTTTTTGTATTCGGTGATTGCGCGGTAGTAGTCCTCTTCTGCCATGAAGGCCTGTCCCAGGGCCATCTGGATATCATCAGTCAGCACAATGCTCTGTGCTGCACTCGAAGTGGGGGGTTGGCAGACCAGGAGAAGTCCGAAGAGGACGATTATGGGTGCAGTGAATTTGCTCATAATGTGCCCAGCAGGTTTTTGGCGACGGGGTCATGCAGGGCCCCATTCGGGAGTCGAACATAATCAGGGCCCGGCTCGGTCCAGTGGTTACAACGCATCAGACGATCGGCCGTCATGACGACACCGAGGAAAGGGCCTTGGTCATGCACCGCCTCATAACCGAATTGTGAACATGTTGGTGAGAAGCTGCAGCGAGGGCCATCAATAGGTGAAATCCATTTCTGGAAAAAACGCACGCTGCCCAGTAGTGCCGATCGTAGCGTTGATGATTCTGTTACGTTAAAAGAGGCCGGAGATGACGAGACCAGATCACTCTTTGGTGCCTTCATGCCACTGGTTTCCAAGCCTTGTGCCGGGTTGGTCATGCTCAGAAAGATCCAGGCAAAAAGAAACCCCACACAAAAACCGGCCGGGTTTCGTTTGTGCGCGGTGTCTGGAGTTTTATTCAAACCAGGCATGACGCAATTCTGTAAGACTGTTAGCAAGTTTATTGGGCCTTGAGAATCTTCTCTTTACTTTCTTGAAATTCCTTTTCAGTGATAGCCCCTTTCTCCTCGGCGGCCTTGAGATCCTGAAGTTGTTGTCCGGCAGTCGCACCAGAACCGCCTTCGGGTGTGGTCGCTTCAGGGGTAACAACGACCGTCTCCTTGCCCCCACCACAGCAGCAACCCGTCAAAAAAATAGTCAGGACAATAAAGATCAGGCCTTTAGCAAGATTACGTTTCATTTAGAGTTCCTCCTTGGGCAGGTTAACGATTTGTACAAAAGCCACAGGAATTTGATTGGAATGTATTAACTCTAGTGTGCAACACTCTCGATGGCAAGTATAAAAATGTCTCACTTCATCTGCAAGCGTAGAATACATCCCTTCAAATCACGGCAGCTGAGATCCACTGAGAGGCGGTATCGAAAGGATGAAAAACTGTCTTGTACGTGGCGTCATCCTGGAACGACTTAAAGGTCCTTTGAGGTAGTCTCCATCGATTAAAGAACAAGACTGGAGTTTAGAGTTAGTTGACAATTGTACTGCATTATTCTCCGCGTAAGTAAGTCGCCGGCTTATGCCCCAGCGCTCTCCAGGTTCCAACCAGCCCTAAAAATACTGTTAGCGCAATTCCGGTCAAAATTGTCGTGATAATTGTTCCCGGATGCAGGGTAAAAGAGATCTTCATCAAGCCTTTCAGGATGCCCATGGCTGCCAGGCTGCCGACGATCGCGCTGATGCCGCCCGCAATCAAGCCAAGAAACAGAAACTCTGCTGCAAATGCGCCCAGAATATCGAAGCGGGTTGCCCCGCAGACCTTGAAAATAACCGCGTCGTGAATACGCCGGTGCTGGTCTGCCGAGACAGCTCCAGCCAGCACCAGGAATCCTATTAATACTGCAAGACCTGCCATGCTGCGAAAGGCCGTGCCAATACGTTCGAGTGTTTGAGATACATTTTTAAGGAGCTCGCGGGTGCTGATGGCAGAGACGTTCGGGAATTGTTTAGTAATTTCGGCGAAGGCGGTTTCTTCATGCTCTGCTGGAACATGAATCGAGGCGATGTTTGTCTGTGGTGCGTTTTCCAGGACTCCGGGCGAGAAGAGCAGTGCGAAATTCAAGTCGAGTGTCGACCAGTCGACTTCTCTTAAGCTGCTTATCCTGGCTGTAACATCTCGACCCAGAACATTGATCGTCAGCGTGTCGCCTATGCCGACCCCAAATCCTTTCGCGAGATCCGCCGTAATGGAGACCAGGGGTTCTCCTGCATAGTTACTTGGCCACCACTCTCCGGCAACGACCTTTATGTCCGGTGCCTTCTCCTTTGCGTAACTTAAGAACCTGTCGCCACGAACTGCCCAGCGTACTTCCTTGGCAACTTTTGCCATTGTCACCGGCTTGCCTGCAATGGCGGTTATGCGCCCGCGCAAAGTCGGATAACGCTCAAACTTGGTGAGCCCTGGCAGGTTGCGAGCTGTCTCTTCGAAACTCTCAACCTGGTGTGATTGCAGATCCAGGAAGAAGAAGGAGGGGGCTTCATTGGGAACCGTTTCATTGATCTTGTCGTCGAGGTTGGCTTGGACCAGCATGACGGTGACCAGGGCGGTTAAACCGAGGCCCAATGAAAATAGCGCACTTCCTGCCGGTGAACCGCGCCGGTGGATGTTGCCCAGCCCGAGCCGCAGAGAGGGATTGGTTGGCTTGGGAATCAGGTGCGTCAGTTTGACAACAGTTGTCGAGGCGAAGCGGAAAATGACGAAGCAGAGGCTCGCCCCGGAGATAAACCAGAAGGCCAATCTTTGATCACTGCTGGTCAGGATAGCCAATGCGGCCAGAATCATTGCCGAGATGATGATTGACACTTTGACAGCCGTTCCGGGATTGCGATTGCTGGACTCGCTGTATCCTCGAAACAGCACTGATGGTGAGACCAGCCTGGCCAGACCTAAAGATTTTAAGGAGAAAATCAATGCGATCAGCAAGCCGAATAGTGCCGCTACGACCAACACCTGCCAATGAATGCCAGGGGTCATGGGGACGGGTAGATGAGTGCCGATAAGTTGTTTCAAAACATAGGGCAGGGTCGCGCCTGCAGCGAGGCCGGCGGTTGAACCAAGGAGCCCCAAGAAAAGAATTTGCAGCAGATAGGCAGTAAAGATCAACTTGCCAGGAGCCCCCAGGCATTTCATTGTTGCAATATGTGTGATTTTGCCATCCAGGTAGCCGCGAACCGCACCGGAGAC
>JAOUDB010000362.1 GCA_029859485.1 Desulfuromonadales bacterium
TGATCACTCCGATCGCCATGGATAAAGAGCTTCGCTTCGCAATCCGCGAAGGTGGCCGTACGGTTGGCGCCGGTGTCGTCAGCGAAATTGTCGAGTAGCATCGCTCTTAACTAAATTTTTACAAGATCAGGCGTCCTGTTCTTCAAGAGCAGGACGCCGAGGATTAATCAATGCGTGATATCGTGACTCTTGGTTGTACTGATTGCAAACAGCGCAACTACACGACGACCAAGAACAAGAAGAATACTCCCGACAAGTTGGAGTTCAAGAAGTACTGCCGTTTCTGCCGGAAGCACACGGTCCATCGTGAGACCAAGTAAGTCCGACAGCTAGCGGGTCAGATTGTTTAAGGTTGCAGGCCAGTAGCTCTAATGGCTAGAGCACCGGTCTCCAAAACCGGGTGTTGTAGGTTCGAATCCTACCTGGCCTGCCAATTAACTTTAACGATAATCCTACTAATAGGTTGTGATAGTGAATTTCAAGGTTGGTGAATTTCTCCAGCAGGTCAAAGCGGAGCTGCAAAAGGTCACATGGCCAACCCGTAAGGAAACTTATGGGTCGACGATGGTTGTCATTGTGCTTGTCCTGATGGTTGCGGTTTTCTTGTGGGTCGTTGATACGGCGTTGTCGACAATGATTCAGACCTTGCTCAACTGAGAGACCTGGTGAATCCATGAGCGAGAAGAAGTGGTACGGAGTACATACTTACTCGGGTTACGAGAACAAGGTCAAACTCAACCTTGAAGAACGCATCCGCTCCTTAGGCGCGGAAGAGTTGTTCGGTGAGGTTTTGATCCCCTCGGAGACCGTTGTTGAGCTTAAGAATGGTGAACGAAAAACGTCCACCCGTAAGTTCTTCCCTGGTTATATCCTGGTTCATGTAGAGTTGAACAGTGAGACCTGGCATATCGTTAAGGATACGCCAAAGGTTACCGGCTTTGTGGGCGGTGGAACAACTCCTCCGCCGATCCCGGATGATGAGGTGGCCAAGATTACTGCGCGCATGGAAGAAGGCGTGGAACGGCCCAAGCCGAAAGTCGAGTTTGAAGTTGGTGAAACCGTACGGGTTATCGATGGTCCGTTCCTTAATTTCACCGGCATTGTCGAAGACGTTAAGCCTGATAAGGCAAAGCTCAAGGTTATGGTCAGCATCTTTGGCCGTGTAACTCCCGTTGAGCTCGAGTTTATCCAGGTTGAGAAGACCAGCTGAACCGCTGGTGGAATATAGTTTTTAAGGAGTCATTTCATGGCCAAAAAGGTTGTTGGACAGATAAAATTGCAGATCGCTGCCGGTAAGGCAAACCCTTCACCACCAGTCGGTCCGGCATTGGGTCAGCACGGTGTAAACATCATGGAGTTCTGCAAGGCTTATAATGCCAGAACGCAGGATCAGGACGGCCTGATTATTCCGGTCATCATTACGGTCTATGCTGACCGCTCCTTTACTTTTATTACCAAAACTCCTCCTGCAGCGGTTCTGTTGCTGAAGGCTGCCAAGATTGCGAAAGGATCTGGCGTGCCGAATAAGGACAAGGTTGGTAAAGTTACCAAGGCTCAGGTTGAGGAAATTGCCAAGCTCAAAATGCCTGATTTGAATGCATATAACATTGAAGGCGCCATGCGTATCATTGAGGGAACTGCCCGCAGCATGGGTCTCGAGGTTGAAGCTTAATTACTACACGCTGAATGCGGAGAATATAGACAATGGCAACTGGAAAACAGATTAAAGCGTCCAAGGAAAAAGTCGACCGAAACAAGAATTACGAGGTTGACGAGGCGTTGGCTCTGGTCAAAGAAACGGCATTCGCCAAATTTGATGAGTCGGTAGACGTGTCAGTCAAACTCGGCGTTGACCCCCGTAAAGCAGACCAGATGGTGCGTGGTGCCGTTGTTCTGCCGAACGGTCTGGGTAAGACGATCCGTGTTTTGGTCTTTGCCAAGGGCGATAAAGCGCTGGAAGCTCAGAACGCTGGCGCCGATCATGTTGGCGGTGATGACCTGGTCGACAAGATCAAGGGCGGTTGGTTCGATTTTGATACCGCGATTGCTACTCCTGACATGATGGGAACCGTTGGTAAAATCGGCAAACTTCTCGGCCCTCGTGGCCTGATGCCGAACCCGAAGGTTGGCACAGTTACCTTTGAGGTGACCCGCGCTGTTGAAGAAGCCAAGTCCGGTAAGGTTGAGTATCGTGTCGAAAAAGCGGGTATCATCCATGCTCCTGTCGGCAAGGCTTCCTTTGACGCTGACAAGCTTAAGGGCAATCTGCTTACTTTGATGGACGCGATTTTTAAAGCCAAGCCGTCTACAGCCAAAGGTACCTATGTGAAGAAGGTTACCATTTCTTCAACAATGGGTCCTGGTGTCAATGTTGACGTGCCCGATCTGCAGGCACTCGTCAAATAATTATGACGTGTTACCGTAGCTGTTTTATGGCTACGTTTGTTACATAAAAGGCAACTCCTGGCCACAGACAGCAGGTACCTAGCGGTTTAATGGTACAGCCACCTGCCGAGGCGAGATGGATGGTGTGCGAGACAATCAGTCTCTTCTTCACCTTCTTGAAGGCTAGGATGAAGAGCTTGCAAAAGCTCGGAAATCTACAGGAAAGGAGGAGAGACATTGAATAAGCAAAGCAAAGAAGCTCTAATCGCGGAATTATCGGTCAAGCTCAAGGAAGCTAAAGCAGCTTTCCTGGCTGACTATCGTGGTCTTGACGTTGATCAGGCAAATGACTTGCGGAATAAACTCCGTGAAGCTGGGGTCGAGTACCGGGTGGTTAAGAACACTCTACTACGTCTGGCTTCGAAGGACACAGAGTCCGCATGTCTGGATGAGTATCTGAGTGGTCCGACATCAATTGCCCTGGTTAATGATGATCCGGTGGCACCAGCTAAAGCGTTGGTGGAGTTTGCCAAGAAGAACGAAGCTTTTGAACTCAAGGCAGGCATGCTCGATGGCAAGCTGTTGGCTATCGCAGACATCAAGGCCTTGGCTGAACTGCCAAGCCGTGAAGAGCTGCTGGCCAAGATGCTGGGTTCCATGAGCGCTCCGGCGTCCAACTTCGTTGGCGTTCTGGCTGCTGTGCCTCGTACATTTGTACAGGCTCTGTCGGCAATCAAAGATCAAAAAGACGCAGCCTGAGTTTTCTCTGGCTAACCGAATACAAATTAATAACTTAATCTAGATAAAGAATTACGGAGGATTTAGAACAATGGCTGATATCACAAAAGAACAAGTAATTGAATTCATCAAACAGATGAGCGTCCTTGAGCTGGCTGAAATGGTCAAGGAACTGGAAGAAATCTTCGGCGTTTCTGCTGCTGCCCCTGTGGCTGTTGCTGCTGCCGGTCCTGCTGCTGGTGGCGATGCTGCTGCTGAAGAGAAGACCGAGTTTGACGTTGTTCTCACCGCTATTGGCGACAAGAAAATCAACGTCATCAAGGTTGTCCGTGCTATTACCGGCCTGGGCCTGAAGGAAGCTAAGGACCTGGTTGATGGTACACCTAACACCGTCAAAGAAGGTGCATCCAAAGAAGAAGCCGAGGGCATCAAATCACAGCTCGAAGAAGCTGGCGCAAGCGTGGAGCTCAAATAGTAGCCCGCCTCGGATAATCACGTCCTAGCCAAGGTCGCCTTGTGCGGCCTTGGCTATTATACATTCAGTTAGCTAGAAGGAGACACCATGGCTTATTCGATTGCGAATAACCAGCTACTTAGGAAACA
>JAOUDB010000363.1 GCA_029859485.1 Desulfuromonadales bacterium
CCTAGGCATCAAGATCCCGACCCTCTGTTACCTGAAAAAGGTCTCGCCGACCGGCGCCTGCCGCGTTTGCGCGGTGGAAGTCGAGGGTGCAGACAAAACAATGACCGCCTGCAACACCCGCGTGGTTGACGGCATGGTCGTTACGACCCAATCGGAAAAGCTCTCCAAGATTCGACGAGAGCTGGTGGAACTGCTACTGGTCAATCATCCCCTTGATTGCCCCGTCTGCGACGCTGGAGGCGAATGTGATCTGCAGGACATCTGCTACTCTCAGGATGTTGTGCGCCAGCCTTTCGGAGCCGACGACGTTAACGCCGAGACCATCGACCACTGGCCGTTGATCCAGCAAGTTCCCAACCGCTGCATCATGTGCGAGAAATGCGTCAAGACCTGTCATGAGACGATCGGCTCGAGCGCTCTCTTCGTCAACGAAAAAGGCGATAAAGCCTTTGTCGACAAGGATCTCGACAAGTGTGATTTCTGCGGTAACTGTGTTCAGGTCTGTCCGACCGGCACCATGATTTCCAAGCCCTTCAAGTTCAAGGCCCGCCCCTGGGAGTTACGCAAGACCCAATCGGTCTGTACCCTCTGCTCAGCCCAATGCCAGGTGGAGATGCACAGCAAGCAGGGCAAGGTCATGCGCGTCACCTCTGAAGATGGTGTCACGGTCAACGACGGCAATCTCTGCGTAGGCGGCTTTTTCGGCCATGATTACCTGAATAGCGATCAGCGCCTGACCGCTCCGCTGGTTGCACAGCAGGAGACCTCCTGGGAAGTCGCCCTTGACAAGGTCGTCAGCAAATTATCCAGTCTGCGCGAAGAGCAGGGCGGTCAAGCGATTGCTGGCCTAGCCTCGCCGCACCTGACCAACGAAGAGAACTACCTTTTCCAGAAACTCTTCCGCGTCGCCCTGAACAGCAACAACATCGACTCCGAAGCACGCTTTAGCAGCCTGCGTGCCGCCAAAGTGCTGAAGGAGCAGCTCAAGCTAAATGGCGCCAGCAACCCGATGGATCGCATTGGAGCGGCAGAAGCCGTTTTGGTCTTCGGTGCAGACCTGCGCTCCGAATCCCCTGCGCTCAACTGGCAGGTGCAACTGGCTGCACGTAAAAATGACACCCGCCTGATCGTCGCCAACCAGCGCCAGACCAGGCTGGTCAAACAAGCTGAAAGCTTTCTGCAGTACCGTGCCGGCAGCGAGGCGTTCCTGGCAGGAGCACTGGCCAAACTTCTGGTCGACAAGGGGCAGGCAGATAACGATTACCTCAACCGCTTCGTTGCCAACCGTGACGAGCTGGATCAATACCTTGCCAATCTTGACATTGACGCAGCTTGTGCGGCAAGTGGCGTCGAACGTGCTCAACTGGAAGACGCCGCCGAGCATCTCGGTCAGGCCTCTACTGTCGCCATCATCATCGGCCGGGACGTCATGGCATCAGCACATGCTGAAGGCGCCGTCGCAGCGCTGGCCAACCTGGCCATGGTCAGCGGTGCCCTGCACGGCGACAAAGGCGGTCTTTTCCCGGTCGCCAGCAAAGGCAACACCCAAGGCCTTATCGATGCCGGGGTTGCTCCTGAATTTTTACCTGGTCTGGTTGATTATGCAGCAGGCAAGGAACAGTACGCGTCTGCATGGCACAAAACTCTGCCCGAAGGCGGAGTTGATGCAACAGGAATTCTCAGTGGCATTGAGCAAGGCACCATCAAAGCGCTCTTCCTCGCTGGCACCAACCCACTGGTCAACTTCCCGGAGAGTAACCGTTGGCGCAAGGCTCTTGAGAAGCTAGAGTTCCTCGTGGTTCAGGACATTCTCTGCAGTGATCTGACACAACTGGCAACAGTGGTGCTACCCGGAGCGGCGAGCGCTGAGAAGCGCGGCAGTGTGACCTCCCTCGATCAACGGGTCAATAAGTTGAGAATTGCGGTCGCAGCACCCGGAGAAGCGCGCCCTGACCTGGCCATCTTCAGCGAGCTCTTTGCCCGCTTGACCGGCAAACCGGAGCCGAGTGAAAATGCCATCCGTCAGGAGATGATGTCTCTCAGCGGCAGCTATGCCGATGTCTGTCAGAGCCTCGAGCAGAGCAACTTCTGCTGGAAGCAGGCGTATACTCCTGAGAACAAGAGCCTGACTGCAGCAACACCTGAACTTGCAAGCCCTGCAACAGCCGAGATGCAGCTTCTGGTCGGCAAATGTCCCTTCCAGTTCGGCACCACGACCACCTATTCGGCGGCCAACAACGAACTGGCTCCGGCCGGTTTGATCATCGTCAACCCTGAAGACGCAGCCAAGCTTGGGATTGCCGATGGTGGCCAGATTAAAGTCACCGGCCCGGCAGGCTCATCGAGCAGTAAGGTCATGGTCAACAGCATGGTTCCAGTGGGCCTTTTATCCGCAGCAGACAATTTTACGGAAATGAACATTCAGCAGATCATGCCGAGCGGTTGTAACTGTGTTGCCGTAACAGCTGCAAAAGCATAAGAATCATTTAAATAACATTTCAAACGCCCTGCTTTGCGGGGCGTTTTTTTTAATTTTTGTCTGCTTTTTGCGTTCTTCTCTTTGCTCTCTGCGCGTCTTTGCGTTAAATTCATCTGGCAATGAGTTAACTGAAGTTCCGTATAAATGACTTTTTTATCTAACAACTGGAGAACACAATGGCCATCGAAACCTTCGAATACCGTGACAAGGTCAGTTACAGTGATGAAAAGGCCTGCAAAATTGTTCTGACGGAATGCGCCCATGCCCGCACCACACTCTGGTGCCTGAAGCCTGGTCAACATATTCATCCACACGTACATGCCGGAGACCATGTCTGGATCGTTCTGGAAGGCCAGGGCCTATTTCTGAGTGAGGGGCAGGCAGAACAGCCGATCACTCCGGGAACGATCCTCTCTGCGCCAGCGGGAGTTTCCCACGGCGTCGAAAACAGCGGTAGCGAAGGACTGGTCTTTGCCAGCATCTCGGCCGGATAAGAAGCTGACCCTTACTGGAGACTCTCCGTAAAGCCGGATTAAGATCTCCTCTTTAGCACAACATTAGAAAGATTGAAAAACCCCGTTCTTTTATATATATTAGAACTATAATTAATCAAAGAGGACAATATGAAATCAATCTTCATCTTAGTCGGCATTGTTGCCGCCTGGTTTATTCTCAATCGTTGGATTCTGCCGCGCTTCGGGGTCGAGACATGATTGTCTGGTTCCTGTGACCTCCCCGTGCGGAAGGAAGATGAAAATGAAGACCAAAAGGAGAAGCCTCATCCGTAAGGACGAGGCTTTTTTGTTTTCTGAACTTACGGTGGTCCTGCCTTTACGACAGGCGGCCATCAAAGTCTCAACGCAGGCTGGTGGCACAGCGAGGGCAAGTAAACATACTGGTCGAGGGAACCTTATGACCGCAACTCGGACAATTAAACCAGTAACGACAATACTTGCACTGAGGATCTGACAGGCCCTGCTTTTTCTTGCACTTTGGGCACTTGCGGTACATTTTTCTGTGGGTTATATAATCTTCAAAGATCAATCCGCAGGTCGCACACAGCTTCGCATCACGCCTGTGATTGGGAGCCTCGCAGCGCGGTGCCGGGCAGACAAACACAGTGTGACAGGAATCACACCAGTTCTTACCACGCGTCATCTCTTTACATACCGGGCACTTTTCCATCGGAACACCTCATCAAAATCCATATCAGAAGCAAAGACGCTCTGTTTA
>JAOUDB010000364.1 GCA_029859485.1 Desulfuromonadales bacterium
TGAATCGCCAGGTTAAGATAAATAAAATCCGCTGGATAAGTGTTGTTGGCATGGATACCACCCACTTTGGCCGCAGCCAGAATCACATATTCGGGCTTTTCAGAGGCAAAGAACTCCGCTACAGCCTCAGGATCCGTCAGATCAAGCTCGTCGATCTCCGGTGTCAGCAGGTTTGTATAACCACCCGCTTGCAAACGTCGGACAATCGCTGATCCAACCAGACCGTTGGAGCCGGCAACAAAAATTTTAGATTGTTTTTCCATATTTTCCCCTAAAAGGCGAAAAGAACCTCAACACTCCAGAGGTCAAACCAGAGACAGCCCTAAAGGACAGTCCCCAGGTTTAAAGCTTTCCGCGTAACTCGTTTCGAGGTTCACTCATGATAGTCAAACACCTGATAGCCGTGGCCTTTAACCAGTTCATCACGGCGAGCGCTGTCCAGATCGGAACGGACCATCTCGATCACCAGCTGCTCGAAAGTGATTTTCGGTTCCCAGCCCAGCTTGGCTTTGGCCTTGGCTGGGTTACCGAGCAGCGTCTCCACCTCCGCAGGTCGGAAATAGCGTGAATCTACGCGAACAATCACCTGTCCTGGCTGCAAAGCCTCAGCCAGGACGCCGCGACCAGTAGCAACGCTATCCACAACACCCACCTCTTCCTGACCGACCCCTTCCCAGCGCAGGGTTACGCCGAGTTCACCGGCAGCCGTTTCGACCATCTGCCGCACCGAATACTGTTTACCGGTGGCAATTACGAAATCTTCTGGTTCATCCTGTTGCAGCATCAACCACTGGGCTTCAACATAATCACGAGCATGCCCCCAATCGCGGAGCGCCGAGAGATTGCCTAGATACAGGCACTCTTGCAGTCCTAACGCCATCCGAGCCACGGCTCGCGTAATTTTTCTTGTGACAAAGGTCTCACCGCGAATCGGCGATTCATGATTGAACAAGATTCCGTTACAAGCAAACATACCGTATGATTCGCGGTAATTGATAACAATCCAGTAGCCATAAAGCTTGGCTACACCGTACGGAGAGCGTGGATAGAAAGGCGTGGTCTCAGTCTGGGGAGTCTCCTGCACTTTGCCATAAAGCTCAGAGGTTGAAGCCTGATAAAAGCGCGTTTTCTTCTCCATGCCGAGAATACGTAATGCTTCGAGAATACGTAAGGTACCAAGGCCGTCGGCGTTGGCCGTATACTCAGGAGTATCAAAAGAAACCGCCACATGTGACATGGCCGCAAGATTGTAAATCTCGTCCGGTTTGACCTCTTGAATAATCCGGATCAGGTTGGTTGAATCGGTCAAGTCACCGTAATGCAGAACAAAGTTGCGATGCTCCACGTGCGGATCCTGGTAGAGATGATCTATACGGTCAGTATTAAACAAAGAAGCGCGGCGTTTAACGCCGTGCACGATGTAACCTTTTTTCAACAGAAACTCGGCGAGAAACGCCCCGTCCTGACCTGTGACACCGGTAATGAGTGCTACTTTTGACATGTAGAACCTCCAAAAAACCACTGGATGAAATCGAAGCTAAAGGCAAAAGTTCTAAATTAAAAATGATGCAGTTTACTGTGTGTCATACTTGTTGTAACTATCCGAACTTTTTAACTGCTCTGGCGTGTTTTTAGACATAACACATAACAATAAAAACAATTGGACGGTAATCTAAGACTTTCGGAAGGCGTGACGAGGAACGCAAAAGCTCTATCTTTGCTTTACGTTTAAATGGCACCGCATTTATCCCTCTCATCACTATTAAACAAAAAAGATAGCCTCTCCTCGTTCCCAGGCCCACGGATCTTGCACCTAATCCTTTAGAGACTCCAATAACCAAGTCCTACAGCTTCAACCGACTCCCGAGTCAGCACACCCTTAACATCCATCACCATCCCGGAGCCATTGCCATTACTGCTAAGGGCCTTAAGCCTCTTAGGCGTAATGTCTTCAAAAGCCGAATGAGCAACCGCCCAGATGACACCATCCACTGGTTCAAGACCATCTAGATCGACCAAACCGAAACCGTACTCATGCTGCACGGCATCTGAATCAGCCATGGGATCGTGAACGAGGACTTCCACACCATACTCTTTGAGCTCGGCGACAATATCAACAACCTTGGTGTTACGGACATCGGGACAGTTTTCTTTAAAGGTGAGGCCAAGCACCAGTACGCGTGCGCCCTTAACGGGCTTGTCTTGCATGATCAACTTTTTGACTGTCTGTTCGGCAACGTGCTTGCCCATACCATCGTTGATGCGCCGACCGGCGAGAATCACTTGAGGACAGTAGCCAATCTGCTCTGCTTTATATGTGAGATAGTAAGGGTCTACGCCGATGCAATGACCACCGACCAGGCCGGGAGTAAAAGGCAGAAAATTCCACTTGGTCCCCGCTGCGGCGAGGACATCGCGGGTGGGAATGTTCATTTTCCCGAATATCAGCGCCAGTTCGTTCATCAGGGCGATATTGAGATCACGCTGGGTATTCTCGATGACCTTGGCGGCCTCGGCAACCTTGATGCTGGTGGCGCGATGCACGCCGACGGTAACCACCATTTCATAAACTTGAGCGACTGTTTCCAGCGTTTCGGCATCCTGACCTGAGACGACCTTGATGATCTTGTCAACAGTGTGAACCTTATCGCCTGGATTGATACGCTCTGGCGAATAACCGACCTTGAAATCGATACCATACGTTAAGCCCGACACCTCTTCAAGGATCGGTACGGCAATCTCTTCGGTAACCCCGGGATAGACCGTCGACTCGTAAACAACAATGCTGCCCTTCGCCAGGTTCGCCCCGATCATTCTGCTAGCCGATTCGATCGGCCGCAAATCAGGCTTGTTGTTGCCATCGATAGGAGTCGGTACGGTAACGATATGGAGTTGTGCTTCTTTCAGCCGTGCCGGATCGGTGGTGTAATCGATCGTCGTTGCCTCGAGCTGTTCTGGGGACAGCTCACCGGTAGCATCGAAGCCGTCGCGCAGCTGCGCCATCTTGCGCTCATCTATATCGAAACCGATAATATCGGCCTTGTGACCGAAGGCTGCGGCAAGCGGGAGACCAACATAACCGAGGCCGATGACGGCGATTTTGGCTTTACGCTCAAGAATTAAATCGATAGTAATCATTATTTACTCCCTAACATTTTAAGGACGGCGGTTTCAAGTTCGAAGTGCAACAGGGTTTAAGATCCGCCCATAATATTCTTTGAAATCAAAATCCGGCAAGAAGATTTCCGCCGGGCACTTCCAGCCAAGGCTCTTCCTCGGCCTGGTGTTAAGCTTCAAGGCAACCTGGTCAAGTGCCTCCTGAGAGTAAACAGACAGATCAGTTCCTTTTGGTAGGTACTGGCGCAGCAACCCGTTGGTGTTCTCGTTGATGCCGCGTTGCCAAGGGCTATGCGGGTCGGCAAAGTAGACCTCGATTCCCGTGTTCTCTGCCAATCTCTCGTGACAGGCCATCTCCTTGCCCTGATCGTAGGTCATGCTCAACCGCCTTTGTGCATCAATCCGGTTGAGAACAAAGCTGAACCCTTTCTCAGCGGCCTTAGCGCTGGCATTATCGACTTTCGCCAGGGTTACGAACAAACAGCTTCGTTCCACCAGTGTCCCGACCGCTGAGGCGTTGCGCGCCCCTTTGATGAGGTCTCCCTCCCAATGCCCAGGAACCAGTCGTTCTTCGACTTCGGGAGGTCGTTC